>CAIVQI010000076.1 GCA_903908015.1 uncultured Bacteroidota bacterium | reverse complement strand
GTTCGTTGTCCTAATATCGTTAATAAACCAGCGAAGGGAACGTGCAAGGCGACACTTGATGGCAAAGGCCTTAAACTATCCATTACGCTACCTGATTTATCAAAATTTATGGTCGACCAGCTAACAGAAACGACTTTCAATAAACAGGCTCCCTGTTTAAGCAATTGATATGTTAGTCAAAGAATCAACCACATTCGTAAAGACAAATATTGGGGAAATAGCCGTCTTTCAGCGCCTTGCTGATTCGGTCAGAACGCCAATCATTTTCTTACACGGCGTTTACTTTGACCACCATCTATGGGATGCAGTAATTGAATCTATAAATGACCGGACCATCATCACGCTGGATATGCCGATGCATGGGTTAAGCAAGCAACTATTTAAAAACGACTGGACACTGGATGATTGTGCCGACATGTTGTGAATTCCGATTCAAATTGACCCCCCATTCCGATTTAAATTGACCCCCCATTCCGGGAAATTGACCCCCCCCTTGGGTTGGTTCATTCCGGGAAATTGACCCCCCCCCTTGGGTTGGTTCATTCCGGGAAATTGACCCCCCCCTTGGGTTGGTTCATTCCGGGAAATTGACCCCCCTTGTTTTAGGTTGTTGCACGCTTTTGGTCGTTGATTTAAGATCAAACCCAAACCGATGGCAAACACACCCAAAAACATGAATTTGGTTAAACAAATCTTACTGCTGCACAAGTCCGAGGTTCCCAAGAAGGATATTGCCCGCCAATTGGGTATATCACGTAACACGGTGAAGTCGTATTTATCAAGAGCCTCACAGTGTCCCGAAGGTCTTGAAGCCTTGCTGAGTATGGAAACACCTATACTTCTCAATCGCCTATTGGAACAATCCGGCGGCACCCGCATACGATACGAGGAATTTCGCGAACAGGCTGCCGAATATTTAATACAGCTTAAGAGCCATAAGCATTTGACAAAATATTTGCTTTGGCAAGAAGAGCACATGGCGGGCCGCATTGGGTACAAGTACTCTCAATTCTGTGAACACCTGCGTGCCTTTGAGCGTCATCAACAAACTTCGTCGGTGATTACCCACCAACCGGGACAGAAGATGTACATGGACTTTGCTGGCGATAAGTTGTACTTGACGGACTGCCATTCCGGCAAATTGACCCCCTGCGATGTTCTTGTCCTGACCATGGGTTACAGCAATTATACGCGAGTGTTGGCCTTGCCATCGCAGCGGCTTGATGATGTGATTACGGGGCTGGTAGAACTGATTCATGCGATGGGAGGTGCGGGCCTGGCCTTGGTCCCGGACAACTTCAAATCGGCTATCAGCAAGTCGGATCGCTACGAACCCGTGGTGAATCCTTGCTTTTTGGATATGGCCAATTACTATGGATTTGCGGTCTTGCCGGCTCGACCTGGTAAACCCAAGGACAAGGCCAAAGTAGAAGGATCCGTCAACCACGTTTATCACCGAATCTATGGACGACTACGCCATCAGAGCTTTGCGACCTTGGATGAGCTTAACAAGCGCCTTTCGGTGCTTTGCGATGAGTTCAACCGCTTGGAGATGAAGGGTTATGGGATGTCTCGTCAGGAGCTTCTGGATAAGGACGAGCGGCCCTGCCTGCTTACGTTGCCTCTAGATAAATACCGCAAGGTGGAGGAATACAAGCTTAAGGTTCAAACGAATTGCCATGTCCATCTAAGCCGTCGTTCGCAGTATTACAGTGTTCCGTACAGGCTTGTAGGCCAACAGGTCACAGTGCTCATCACTGGAAATCTCCTTAAGGTCTATCATCAAGGCCATTGTGTAGCCACTCATGCGGTCGGCCATGGTCGGTACCACACGCAGAGGGATCACATGGGGTCATCCCACAGGGCCTTTCTGGATTCGGTCAATCCGGAGCTTCTCAAAGGACGAGCCTTGGGCATTGATCCCGATGTTTATCAGGTCATCGAACGCGTGCTTGATCGCGGCATGCACCCTGAACAAAACTACAAAACCTGTCAGGGCATTCTGGCTTTGGTCAAACGCTATGGAACCGTCAAGTTAATCGAGGGTTGTCGAATAGCGCTTCAAGCCAACCTACTGAGTCTGCAATACATCAAAGGCATCTGTGAGAACCCCTACAGCGGTATGCCACCGATAGGTAACTCGCAAGGCGTACTGCCTTACCACGAAAACATCCGAGGCAATTATTCCTAAACCCCCTATCCTATGAGCTACAACCTCATCACCGAACAAATGCGTACTTTGAAACTGCATGGCATGGTCCTGGCATTGGAGAACGTCCTGACCAGTAAACAAGCCAGCCACTTGGATACTGTCCAACTGTTAGAGCTGTTACTCCAACAGGAATTAGAACATCGATTGACCCGCAAAATCGATCGATTAAAAATGCGGGCTCGATTCCGATACAACGCCTCATTGGAAGAAGTTACCGCAACATCCAAACGAAACTTGGACCCCCATCAACTGGCCTCCTTGAGTACTTGCAACTGGCTCACCAAAGCAGAAAATCTGCTCATCACTGGACCAACAGGAGCAGGAAAAAGCCACCTCGCCTCTGCATTTGGAAACCAAGCCTGCCTCAACGGCTACAAAACCCTGTATTACAACGCCCAAAAGCTCTTCTATGCTCTACGTATGAGTAAAATGGATGGGACTCATCGTAAACTCATTGCCGCCATATCCAAAGCCGACTTGCTCATCATTGATGATTTCGGTCTGCAAAAACTCGATGATAACAACCGAATGGACCTCATGGAAATTATAGAAGATCGGCATGGCCTTAAGTCAACCTTGGTCGCATCCCAATTACCAGTATCAGCTTGGCATGAAATTATCGCTGAACCAACCCTCTCCGACGCCATCCTGGACCGGATTACAAGCTCAGCCAACCGAATCGAACTCAAAGGTGAATCCATGAGAAAAAATAAATAACTTTAACCGTCGGGTAAGCAATCGACAACCTCAAACAATGAGGGGTCAATTTCCCGGAATGAGGGGTCAGTTTCGCCGGAATACACAGATAGAAGTTATTCGCTTTTTACACAGCAAAATGGATCTTAAGAGCCACCTTTAAAGCAAAAATGAGTGTGGAAAGGTTTTTGCAGGATTGCCAACATCGCTGCAGGCGATGATCACCGGCATGGCCGATACCCTCGCTTCGATTGCCCAATTCCATTTGGGTTCGTGAGGACTTAGATACCTGATTTCTGTATATTTGTTTGAACCCTATGCAAATGAAACACTTCCTCAAACCCCTCCTGGGAGGCTCGCTCCTGACTTTGTTCCTATCGCTTTGGGTTGGCATCACCGAAGCCCAAATCCTGGATGTTCAACAGAAGGGTTCCTACTTGGTTGTTATTGGGGACCAGAACCGCCAGGTTTCTTCCATGCCGATTGGAAGTAACGATGAGTTTTTGGGGATGTCGTCCACCTTTTTTGTGGTGCGAAAAGGCTCCTTCCTCTATACCTACGATGAACGATCTCGTCAGATCGCCTCGATGTCGATGGGGTCATCGGATCGTTTTCGGAGCGCTGCCGGAAATTATTTCAATGTCCAAAAGGGTTCCTTTATCTACACCTACGATCGGCATTGCAAACATAACCACACGCGGTCCGCGAATTAGTTTTTTTCGGCTTTTAACAATTTGTAAAAATTCTCTCACCCCAAAGTATTTTATCATGAAGCGTCCCAGTTCAACCAAAGCCAAATCTTTTGATGCGGTTAAGATGATGCGCCAGATACGTGATCAAATTTCACGGGACATTGCCCATATGGATTACAAACAGATTAAAGAGTATTTTAAAACATCTCTAGGGCCAAATCTTGGACCCCAGTCGCGGTTTTAGGACAGCTCCCTGCTGAGGCTGTGCAAGTAGTCCAGGAACTCAGGGGAGCCGAGGACGCGGACCTCTTCGGGTAGCCGCAGGGCAAAAGCGGCGGGTGCCCGAAAATCCTGCACCTTGGCCTTAAAGCGGTAGCGGGCTTCGTTTCCGATTCGGGTGATCAGGGCAGCGGAGGCCGGGTATTGTTCCCTTAACAAAAGCATCCCACGCAGGCTCAATTCCATCTCCATAGCGCGGACGGGTTCCTGGCCTTGAAATCCAAAGACATCTGGTTTGAAATAGCGATGTTGGGCTTTGTGCTGGATGGCCTGGTCCAAAATCTCCACATCGCCCATGCGTTCGATGTTAAAGTATTTGTTAGTTTGGGTGGCCACCTCAAAGGCGGACAAACTGCGGTACTGTTCCGTAAAACAAACGGGCTCCACGATGCGGTCCTCGATGGTTTGGCTATGCGCCGAAGCGTAGGCTATGATGCGAATTTGCTTACCCGCCTCGATGGCCGAGCTGATGGTTTCGATGAGGTGTCCCAGATGCCCCAAGAACAGGGTATCGGTAGG
>CAIVQI010000075.1 GCA_903908015.1 uncultured Bacteroidota bacterium | reverse complement strand
TGTTCAGGCTTGTGTTCAAACCACGCTTTTGCGAAATAGGCCACCGAGTGTGTCCGAAAATCACCACCCAACATGGCAACAACCCTATGTCCTCCGGCTTCAGGGTTTTGGCCTATGTCCGTGTCAAGGTCATTACCGTGCAGTTTCTTATTTGAATTATCAAAATCTTGACTTTGGTGCGTCAACCCTGCATCAAAAATCATCCGATTGATAATACGACTATGTTCAGCGCCAAGTTCGTCTTGAGTACAACATTGATGCAACAGCATCAAAAGATAATTTGATCCAATCACCTGATGATCTGGAAATTGAAATGACGCATCCTTCAAAATGAGCAGTGCTTCGGAATGTTTGCCCATTTGTTCCCGTGCCGCAGCCAGGCATATCAATATTTCTGGCCAATTGGGGTGTAACTCAAGTCCCCTTTTTGCTGCATGCTCAGCAGAAATACTATCTCCATCTGCTAAATAACACTGACTTATTCCTAGCCATGCTTTTTGATACCGCGGGTCTAAACGAAGTACCTCTTTAAACGTTTTCAAGGCATCCGCCCGTTGGCCTATAATTTGGAGGACATTCGCAAGATTATTGCGCAGCGCGGGCGAAGCGGGTTCAAGAGATATAGCCTTTTTTAGGTGAATCACCGCCATGTTTGTCCGCCCAGTTTGCGTACATATTAAGGCCAGAAATTGGAGGGCGTGTGCATTTCTAGGCTTTTGCGCCATGAAATCCAATAAAACCAGCTCTGCCTCGGCATACGCTCCTTGTGCGATTTTTCCTGAAATCCAATCAAAACCTGGAAAACTCATCGACAGTAACGGATACCATTGTTTGTTCCTATGGCTCAAGCAATCACCCGCTCATAAGAAGCTATCGCCCGCTCCTAACAAGCTTTTTTGTTGCAACGGCACCCGCAGCATGCCATTCCAGAAGATAAACCCCAACTGGAACGTCAAGGAGATCGATTGATGTGCGGTGTTGACCTGGCTCTTGGAAGCCTTCATGCTGTCGCGCCACCTCCCGACCTGTCATATCACGCAGCACCCAAGCTACATCCGATGGGCGGTCAAGGGAATAGGCTATGGTGGTCGAGCCACTACTTGGATTGGGAAATACGGACTGCAAGCGAATGGGTAGCGCTTCTTCTTTCACTGAAACCCTAGAAAAATAATGCCCAAAAACAGGGCTTACCGCCAAACCAATGCCGTTCGTGAACCAACGCGTTTCAGATGGGGAATAAATAACAGACGTGTAGGGCGGCAGGAATCGTTCATAGGTGTAATCATCAAAAACCCGAACATCTTGTGCGCCTTGGTTGGAGAAGAGCTCAGCAGCGGCGTAGTAGGCACCGGGCTGCAATATACGGTTTTGAGGGGCCCCAAATAAGGAGGCGGGCATGAGAATGTTCACAAATCCATTCGCGACATCCTGAGCGGTGATGGTATATAAATCACTTTCGATAAGGGAAGAGAAGGAGGTTTGTTGGGCATATTCGGCATTGGCCAGTCCGTTGGTGTCGCGCACACTCACAATGATCTGGGAGCCGGCGACAGAGGTTCCCAAACGGATCTGTATGGCCGATAAGGTATCAGAGGCCGACAATTCAAACAAGGATGCGCAAATGAGTCCATCTTCA
>CAIVQI010000074.1 GCA_903908015.1 uncultured Bacteroidota bacterium | reverse complement strand
GTCGGGGCCTATGAAACGGCCGAATTCGTCGGGACTAATCTCACCAAGGCCTTTGAATCGGGTAATCTCCGGATTCTTACCCAATCGATCCACCGCCTGCCTTCGCTCTTCCTCCGAATAGCAATAGATCGTCTCCTGTTTGTTGCGCACCCGAAACAGGGGTGTATCGAGGATGAACACATGCCCATTTTTCACCAAATCAGGGAAAAACTGCAGGAAAAAGGTCAAAATCAACAAGCGAATGTGCATCCCGTCCACGTCGGCATCGGTGGCCACAACAATTTTGTTGTAGCGCAAACCCTCCAGCCCTTCCTCGATATTCAACGCATGCTGCAACAGGTTGAACTCCTCATTTTCATACACGATTTTCTTCTTGAGACCGAAACAATTCAGCGGTTTGCCCCTTAAGCTAAAAACCGCCTGCGTTTCCACCCGCCGCGCCTTGGTGATGCTTCCCGATGCAGAATCACCCTCAGTAATGAATAATGTCGATTCATAACGCCTATCGTCGTGCCCCTCGTTGAGGTGGAAACGGCAATCGCGCAATTTGCGGTTGTGAAGGTTCGCTTTTTTCGCCCGCTCATTCGCCAGTTTGCGTACCCCCGCCATATCCTTGCGCTCGCGCTCGCTCTGCATGATCCTTTTCAACAAGGATTCTGCCACCGCTGGATGCCGGTGCAGGAAATCATCGAGCTCTTTCTTCAGAAAATCCCCCACAAAGGTGCGCAGGCTAACGCCCCCGGGCGACATCGACTGCGACCCCAACTTCGTCTTGGTCTGCGATTCAAACACCGGCTCCTGCACCCGAATGCTCACCGCTGCCACCACAGACGAGCGTATATCGGAGGCATCGAAATCCTTTTTATAGAATTCCCGTACTGTGCGCACCAAAGCCTCACGAAAAGCGGCCAAATGGGTCCCCCCCTGGGTAGTGAACTGCCCGTTCACAAAAGAATAATACTCTTCCCCGTATTGCTCCCCATGCACAAAAGCCACTTCCAAATCGGCGCCCTTCAAGTGAATAATGGGGTATCTGAGACTATCGGGGTCGGCCTTACGCTTCAGCAAATCCAACAGGCCGTCCTTCGACAGATATTTCTGGTTGTTGAACACCAATGTCAGGCCAGCATTCAAATAAGCATAATTCCAGATTTGCTGCTCCACAAACTCGTTTATGAAGCGGTAGTTGCGGAAAATCTGGTCCTCCGGCACAAAGGTTACCAGAGTGCCGTTGCGGTCTTCTGTCGGCAATTCGTCTGACTCGTTCAGCAACTCACCCCCAGAAAATTCAGCGATTTTGGTCCGACCATCGCGGATCGATTGAACCTTAAAGTTGCGACTCAGCGCGTTGACGGCCTTGGTTCCCACACCATTGAGGCCAACCGACTTCACAAAAGCCCCAGAATCGTATTTACCACCAGTGTTAATTCGGGAGACACACTCCAATAGCTTGCCCAAGGGAATGCCGCGACCATAATCACGCACGGTCACCTTGTGGTCGCTCACCCGAATCTCAATCGATCGGCCATGGCCCATCACATACTCGTCGATGCTGTTATCGATGACCTCCTTCAGCAATACATAAATGCCATCATCGGGCGCGGTGCCGTCTCCCAACTTACCAATATACATCCCCGGACGAAGCCTGATGTGCTCACGCCAATCGAGCGACCGAATGCTGTCTTCGTTATAGGCAACAGGGTTATTGTTTTCAGACATGGGCATTGATAAATTCAGATAGAGTGAGGGGTAAAGATAAATTCAGATTTAAGGAGGCGCATTGATAAATTCAGATAGAGTGAGGGGCAAATTAAGCGGCTAATATCAATCATTCAGCCAAAAAAAAATGCCGTTGTCCCCGGAGAGACAACGGCATTGCATGGCTAAAAGAATTACTTCGTGCGGGCAGAGTTGATGAACGCCTCAGGCTTAAAAGTTGAGGAGTTCACCTTGTACATCACCACATAAGCATAAGTGTTGTTGGTATTTACTGCTGGTGTGAGGGCAGGTCTGGCATAAGCAAACTGAGCCGACATTTCCTTGTTCGCAGGAATTCCCTCGGGCGCTGGGGCATTGGGGTTGGAACCCATGTGGTGACCAAATGCACCAAAACCGGGGCGGCCAGGAATCTGGGCATAGCCACGATACACAAATTTGTGGTTATACGGGCTTGGAGTCAACCCGGCCTGAGGTGCAGTTAAGTTATCCTCTACTACAAAAACCGCCCATGCATAGATGCCCATAGGCATGGCCTCAAATGCCTTCATCTTTACGTCATAGTAGACCGAATCAGCCGTAGTTCTGTTCTTGGAGATGGCCAAACCCACCTTAACGGCCGACTCAGGTGTTTGCATTACGGCATCCACATCGCTGCGCCAGGCAGCAGGAGAAGAACCAAAAAAGGCGGTGCCAGAACCGAAACCTGGTATGCCCATGCTGCCACCAGCAGGATAATAGGCCGCTGCCAAATCATTGTTTCCAGGGGCTGAAAACTCATCATTGAATCCGACTTTCATCACATTCAGGCGTGGGCCATAGGTTGTAGCTGCACTGGTGATCGCAGGGATGCCGTTGGCGCCGCAGGGGCCGCACCATGTGCCGCTAAAATTTACAGCAAAGGCGTTGAACACACGGGAAATTTGAAGCGGATCCGGCGTGGGATCGGGCTCAGGTTCAGGAATCGTCTTCGTACAGCCAGCCGAAAAGCCCACGAGGAGTAACAATAACCAAATGTTTTTCATAATATTAAGGGTTAAAAAAATTTCAGGAGGTAAAGATAAACAGAATACCTGTAAAAAGAGTGATTAAAAACAGATTAATCAATGGCCAGCTTCGCCGTCTGCAAAACCTCCCCCGAATTACCCCCTCTGTGCACGGCAGCAATGATCTCGCACTGCTCCCTGCGCCAAGAAGGCAGCCAATCCAGCGCAAAGGAGCGTTCGAAAACGCGGCCTACAAGCCATGAAGGTGCCTGTAGGGCAACCCCGTTATAAGGTGTGAGCAGCTTGCGGGCCACATGCTTATGCACATAGGCCGAATCAAGTCCAATCGGAGATGGGTTTAACTGGAAGCCCGTGATATTGTTTTCTACCAGGTAAACGGTGAGATACAAGGGAGACGATGACGAATCATTGAGCCGAACCCTACAATCCACCTGAACGGTTGCGCCACCCTCAAGCCAGCTGCGCGACAAACCTACATTCGCAGAAGGCGATAAATCCTTCTCCACACTCACATAATTACTCCATTTTTGATCCGAAATAATGACGCCCGATTCACCTGAAAATTGCCTGCGATTCACTGAGCCCGATGGATAGCCCTGCGCACTCCCCAACAAAGTCTCAATATTATTGCCCTCAGGCAGGGTAAGGTCTTCGGCCTGACCCGCATACGGAACACTGTAGAACCCCGTATGAATGCCAACGGCCGCTACCCTTCCCGGATAGAGCGATTGAAGCGCAGAAATGGTGGTGTGGGCACGCGGACAATTCACACAACGAACACCGGTAAACTCCTCCAACAACACCACACGATTCTGGCGGTTCTCCGGTGTCGACTCCATATACGTGGTGTCTTTTAATCCGGGCGTTCCTGAAGAAAAATCTACCGGTGGACCGACCTCCATGCAAGCGGATGTGGAAAAGACCAACCCCAATAGCCCAAGGAAAAAATGAAGATGGCGAAGCATAATAAGTAATGAATACGATGAGACGAACAACAATCTAAAAAGTGGCTGACATACCAAAGCGCATTCCGTTGAATGCCGGTTCGACGCGACAAACGCCACCCGTACAAATAACGCCCTGAACCTGGCGAACGTATCCTCCAGTCAAACGAAACTTCGGCAAATTAATGGCCCCGAATACCGTGTAGTAGTGAATCCGCTTCTCAGGGTCCTTATTGCCATAGTTCCACATGTCCATTACACTAAAACTGTAACGAGGTGCAATATTGTACTCCAAAAGTCCCCACCACCAAGAGCCCAAATCCTGCTTGGTGCCCATGTGCGATAGCTCGAAACGCACCGATTCTTTTCGATTACGCTTCCAGGTAAGTTCCGTGAATGGGGTAAAAACCTCCACCAATGGGGCGTTCGGCTTGAATTCGTAGATCGATTGGTTGTAGGTGAGGCGCTGGGCACCAAGCATCCACTGAAAACTACGGCTCGGCTTCCATTTGTATTCCGCATACAATTCACGGAACAAAGGCTGGCCCGATAGGTCGTCGACATGCGAGCCGTTGAGCAGTAAATTGCTCTTTTTCCCCGTTTGAAGCACTATGTCGGCTTGAATACCCTGCTCTCCGATGAGCTGGGTTGCTGGGGCATAACGCGCCGTAAGGCGATAGGTATTCATGCGCGCCGTGGGCGGAATGAAATTCACCAGCCCATTGTTGAGGTTTTCCAAGGGCGACACGCGAAACTCATAGAAGGAGGTACGTTTATACATCACATTCACCCCGAGGCCTTGTTGGGCGTAACCAAGTCCAGTCATCAACACCGAACCCGGTTCGTTCACCAGGCTTCCCTCCCGATTCAACACCGCCTCTTTCGATTTTCCCGCCGCCTCAAAACTCCAGGTGAATGCACCAGCATCGAGGCTTCCGTAGGCCGAATAAGCGAAGGCGTTGTATTTAGGCACAAAACGGCGGGCTACTGGTAGGTTTTCAATGTCGCGCACGACCTGCTGCATCGAACTGTTGTCGAGCGTTCGGTTCACAATAGAGAAGCCCGGCCTGAACTGAATCTTCTTGCCGAGGGGCATCCCACCTTCCAGGTTGATGCCTTTCAACACCGGCTTATATGTATCGAACTGGAATTTTTGTCGGCCTACAAAGCCCTTCACCACCCACTCATCCGATAATTTATAGCGTGCATGCAAGCCGAACAGGGCGTAGTCGAGGTTCTGGCCCCGAGCCTCATAAGCCCTGAACGTCACCCCACTGCCAAACTGGTCGTATATGTTGCCCGCAGTCAACTCCAGCTTATCAAGTTGCTTGCGCACATACCAAAAGCCCACCCCCTGGTTGTTGAACGCCTTTTGAGGATCCCTCAGTCCGGAGTTCAGAAACATGTCGAAGCGGATACCGGCCTGCACATCATCGCTCCGGTAGTTCATGTTGAGCCAGGCTTCGGTCGACGATAATTGCTGGTAGTATTGGGGCGGTATGGGGTTCGAAAGAATGTTAGAATCCAGGAAAAAGAAATTCTGAAACATTTCAAAATCGCCGGTGATGCGTCCAGATTGCCCGTTCTGCCCCAAAGCGTGTCGTGTGTTCAACAAAACTGCCCAGCCCACAAGTACGAATGGCAACAAGGCGCGTCCCAAGGTGTAACCCATAATCAGATATTATTGATGCACATTCTAAGTGTGGTGCAATTTCGGTGGAAAAATACGCTTTATGTGGATAAGCGTATCTAAATTCCTATTTTTGGGCATGAAATTTCGACGCTTCTTATTCGCACTGTGCTGCTGTGCCTTGGTACTCTCTTCTGTCACTGGTTTTGGTCAACCTTCCCAACAAGCATCCGCTCAATCTTCCATACCTGAAGTGAGCCTGCGCGATTCAGACGGCAATCTGGTTGCGTTGCGTTCACTGATCAGGCCTGGAAAACCCACGATTATATCGTTTTGGGCTACCTGGTGTGCCCCTTGCAAAAAGGAGCTTTCAAACTATGCGGAGTTGTATGCAGACTGGCAGAAGGCGTTTGATGTGGAGGTTTTGGCCATCAGCATCGACGACAGCCGCAATTCGGCCAAGGTAAAGTCCTACATCAATGGCGTGAAATGGCCGTTTCGTGTCCTGCTCGACCCCAATGAAGACATGAAGCGCGCATTAAACTTCCAAACCGTACCATTTTCTTTGCTCATCGACGGAGAAGGACGCATCGCCTACCGCCACAACAGCTATGTGGAGGGCGATGAATACGTGATGGAAGAGAAATTGAAGCAACTAACCGCCAACGACCAAAAATAGGGCGCATAAACGCGGTCCAATATTTGGATCAGACGTTAGTGATTGGTACTAGGTTGTACCCCTTGTCCCTTTTCTTGGTAATAGCGATACAGTTCGTGGATGGGCTTGCGCAGAATTTTACCACAGATCAATCGGTGTCGGAGCAGCACTTCCTCCAGAATTTCTCTGAAATAGAAGGCGATTGAGCCAACAAAATGAAGTGGAAGCTCATGAACATTGTCGTAACGCAGAATGTGAATCCTCAGAAATTCCTCGAAGCCAGAGCGTACGAGCTGTCGCACATAGGGCTCTGCATGGTGGGTCGATAATACCCGTGCCATAGAGGCAAAATATACATTCACATGAGGCTCGTGATAGGCCGAATGAAAGATGCCCTCCTTGGTGAGGCCCTTCATATTCAGTTCCTGCTCCAGACTCTCGGGCAACAAATGGTAGAGATAATCGGCCAGCAATCTGCGTCCCAACCAGCTCCCGCTGGCTTCATCCCCAAGTAAATAGCCTAAGGCCGGAACAACCTGACTCCAACGCGTTCCGTCGTAGTAGCATGAATTGCTTCCCGTACCAATAATGCAGGTAATTCCCCGGTCATCAAAATTGGTGGCGATGGCCGCACCCAAAATATCATGGTCAACCACAACCAATGCGTTCGGGAAAAAGATCCTTAGGGGTTGTGCGATTTGTTCATTGCGTTCCAAGCTGGAACAACCAGCGCCAAAAAACCGAAGTTCTGTAACATCTTCAGCTAAACGCGCCAAAGGAGATGAAGAAAGTTCCTCCAGAACAAATGCCGCATCATGGAAAAAAGGGTTAAACCCTTTGGTGGTACAAACATCGGCCTCTCGGCTTCCGAATTTCCAGTCGGCCTTGGTCGAACCACTATCTGAAACAAGCAGCATAGGCTGTGGATTTTAATTGATTTTTGG
>CAIVQI010000073.1 GCA_903908015.1 uncultured Bacteroidota bacterium | reverse complement strand
GTGATGTCGCGTGGAACCTCCATCGATGCACGGGTCGGACGGGCATTGCTTCTTTCGGTATTCCACCGCGAATCGCCCATTCATGACGGTGCCGCTTGGATCATGGATGGACGGGTTCAATCGGTGGCGTGCGTACTCCCAGTTTCGGAGAGCCCTGAATTGCGGAGTGGTCTTGGACTACGGCATCGGGCTGCCTTAGGGGTATCTGAACTGGCCGACGTCATGGCCTTGGTGGTTTCCGAAGAGGAAGGATCCCTCTCCGTGGCGCGTGAGGGCAAATTAAGAGAGGGCTTATCGCCTGAACAGGTGGCGCTGGAGTTGGCAGCCTATCTCAGGATAGAGTGAAAAAAAATCAGTGAATTCAACATGCAACAAACGACCATCCATCATGACAGTTGGAGCGCTCATCGGATGCTCCGTTTGACATTGTTCCTGTTTTTATTTTTGGTGTGCACACCTGCCATAGGCCAATACAAGGTCGGTGATCGCGCCCGGGATTTTCGGTTGCGGAATATGGGTGCGGGACGAACATTCGTGTCCCTCAATACCGATCGAACGGCAGCTGGCTATGTTCTGGTGTTTAGTGGACTGCATTGCCCATGGTCGAAGGCTTATATAGAACGACTCATTCGAATCGATCGACGGTACCGTCCATTGGGTTACCCAGTACTGTTGATTAACCCCAACGACCCCAATCAAGTCAAGGCAGATTCCCCCGACGACATGCAGCGTGCGGCCCGTGAACAATCATTCCCCTTCCCCTATTTGTTCGACGAGCTGCAGGATGTAGCGCGCGACTATGGTGCTGTGCGTACGCCACACGTTTTTATCCTGTGTAAGGAAAAGGAGGGCTGGATGGTTCGCTATTCGGGGGCCATCGACGACAATACCGAATTCCCGGAGCAGGTGACCGTACATTTTGTAGAGGATGCCCTGGAATCCCTTTTGAGGGGTAGTTTTGTGCGGCAGGAAACAACCCCCCCAGTGGGTTGTCCTATTGCATGGAAAAAAAGATAATGATGGAGAATAATCTGGGTGTTGATCTGCACTTTCGGACCTTCGGGAGCGGTCCTCCTCTCATGATCCTACATGGGTTGTTTGGCTCGGGCGACAATTGGTTGACCCTCGCCCGGAAATGGTCGACCGACCATACCATTTACCTTCCCGATCTCAGAAACCATGGTCGATCCGTATGGACCAGCAACCATGATTATCAATCAATGGCTGAAGATGTATTGAGGCTAATGGACCAATGTGGGTTGTCGACCGCCAACATACTGGGCCATTCAATGGGTGGCAAGGTGTCCATGACGCTGGCGTTGCATTTCCCTGATCGCGTATCTACCCTCACGGTGGTCGACATGGCCCCAAGGATCTATCTACTCAATGAACACCAACACCTACTTTCAACCCTCGCTGCCGTCGATTTATTGTCCTTTGATAACCGTACCCAATTGGACGACTACCTCGCTCCCATCATCCCCCAATCAGATACCCGTCAGTTCATCCTCAAAAACATATACCGATCAGATGAAGGTGTATTTACCTGGCGCATGAACGTTCAAGGGCTGCTGGCAAACCTCAATTCGGTAGGCGATGATTCCTCCTTTGTGGGGTGTGGCCCCGTGTCAATACCTGCTTTGTTTATAGCCGGAGGTGCATCAGCCTACATCCGTGCTCTAGATGAGGCGGGCATTCGGAAGCTGTTCCCGCTCTCACAATTGGTACGAATTCCGGGCGCCGGGCATTGGGTGCACAGCGACGCGCCTGATGCACTCAGCGACCATGTATGCGCATTTTTGAACAGAAATAAAAAACAAGACTGAACAACAATTTTTTTGAAATGCGGGATAAAAAGCAAAAGCTGCCGCTGATGCGGTTGGAGCGTCTTGAGATCACCGACATGGCCGATGAGGGCCGGGCTTTAGGCCGGGCCGGCGATAAGGTTTGCTTTGTGGAGGGGGCAGTGCCTGGCGATGTGGTGGATGTAGAAGTGTACCGCAACAAGCATCGGTATATGTATGCTCGGGTGTTGCAAATTCATGCGGCATCCGCATCCCGAACAACTCCCAAATGTACTCACTTTGGCTTATGTGGCGGTTGCAAATGGCAGCACCTCGATTATCAGGCTCAACTGTTTTGGAAGGGAAAGCAGGTCCATGATGCTTTGGTTCGGTTGGGAAAAGTCGAAGTCGCGGAGGTTCAGCATGCTTTGCCAGCTCCCGAGCCCTATGCCTACAGAAATAAGCTAGAATTTACAGCGACGGGTCAACGTTGGCTCACTGTGGAGGAGATGAGCAAACAAGGCACGGATGTAGAGGAGGTATTTGAAGGGGTGGACATGGTGACTGATGCGGTGACTGATGCGGTGATTGATGCGGTGACTGATGCGGTGACTGATGTGGTGACTGATGTGGTGACTGATGCGGTGACTGATGCGGTGACTGATGTGGTGACTGATGTTGCGACCAAGGGGGAGGCCCCTACAACGAATTCTGGTGAAAAGTATCGACAGGCAGGATTGGGTTTTCATCTTCCTGGGCGCTTCGATAAGGTGATGCATGTGCAGGAATGTCATTTAATGGACCAAAAGGCCAACGACCTACGGAATTTCATTCATCAATATGCCGAGGAGCATGGGTGGACACGCTACAATCAGCGCAGCCATGAGGGCTTTCTTCGTACTTTAACCCTTCGTAACAGCAGTCTTGGCCAATGGATGGTATTGGTGATGGTGTCCGACGACAAGCATGAGGCCATTGCAGGATTAATGTCGGCGCTGGCCAACAGTTTCCCTTGGATCACCAGCCTTCAGTATGTGGTCAACCCTAAGAAAAATGACACCCTTCAGGGCTTACACCCCCAGGTTTGGGCAGGACCGGCCTACATCGAAGAGCGTTTGGGTGACCTCAAATTCCACATTTCACCAGAGTCGTTTTTTCAAACCAACAGCCGTCAGGCACAGCGGCTCTATGATTTGGTGGCGGAATGGGCGGCCCCCACCCCAACAGATGGAGTCTATGATCTGTACAGCGGAACGGGGACCATCGGGTTGTTTATGGCCAGAAAGGCGGCTTGGGTGGTGGGGTTAGAATACACCGAAGCAGCGGTTGAAGATGCCCGTAGGAATGCGGCGCGCAACGGTATTCACAACGCTCAATTCGTGGCTGGTGATCTCAAGAATTTATTAACGGAGGACTTTATTGGCCAATTCGGACGACCTTCAGTGCTCATTACCGACCCGCCACGATCGGGGATGCATCCTGACGTGGTGGCTATGCTTTGTCGCATGCGCGTGCCACGCCTGGTTTATGTGAGTTGTAACCCCGCCACTCAAGCCCGCGACTTAGACCTGATGCGCGACACCTATCGCGTTGAGCGCTATCAACCGGTTGATATGTTTCCCCAAACGCATCATGTGGAAAATGTGGTGCTGTTGACTTCCCATGAGCATTAAGTTTGTGATGGGATGTAAGATGGAATGTGATGGAATGTGATGGGATGAGAGATGGAATGTGATGGGATGAGAGATGGAATGTGATGTAAGATGGAAGTGGATTAGAGGTAAAGATGTACGTTAATGTTATTATAATATATGTCAGTAGAACACCAATGGTTGGAATTTCTAGAATCGGATTTGCGTTATTATGCCGACTATCTCAGGGGGTTGTCGCGCGAGTTGCTCGATACAGGCATGAGTAAGTACCCCGTGTTTGTGGCCTATCAAGAGTCCATGCCTACCCTTTTGGGACGACCTATTCTCATACACCAGCACATCGATACGCATTGGAGTGTAAACTTGACAGTAATGGAGGATTTTGTGTCGCGCGACATTGTGACCCGTGCTGCATTTCCTGAATTTCGCAAGAGTTGGAAAGACCCTGAGTTTTTTATGTGTGTTTTTGTGTATACTCCATCAAAATGTGCTTTTTTATATATGCCCTACGATCCTCCGTCTGAAGTGGGCGATGAGGAGCCCGACTAAAGGGCATTTAAAAAATAATTATAGTCGATGAATCATGGGATGCACGCGATTCGCCCCAACGCCGAGTGGTTTTTTGCATGTGGGCAATATGGCCAACTTCATGCTGGTGAAGCATTTCGCGAAATCAGAAGGTTTACGCATTCGGTTAAGGATCGACGACCTCGACCGCAGTCGGTTCCGTGAATCTTATTTGCACGATATTTTCGATGTTTTGAATGGATTTGGGCTTGGATGGGACGAAGGGCCCCGGGATCCCGCAGACTTCCTGAGCGGTTTTAGTCAACATTCAAGATTGACAGAGTACGAGCAGTTTTTAGTGGAATTGCGCATGCGTGGACTGGTGTATGCATGCCGGTGCACAAGAAGCACCCGTGGAAATTCGGGGTCATTTTGTTCGTCAGATTGCGCGAAGCATCATTTATCACTCGATGAGCCAGACAACGTTTGGCTCTGCCGTGTAGAACCTCTTTTTGAAGCCGCGATGTATGACCATTCAGGAAGCTTTCTGAAACATAGCCTGATGGAGCGAAAAATTGGGGATTTTGTAGTCCGGCGACGACGCGAATCTGCATTAGGGCGGTGTCTGCCCTCTTATCAACTCGCATCTCTGGTTGATGATGTTTTATATGGAACAACCTTGATTGTTAGGGGGGCGGATTTATTCGACAGCAGCCTGAAACAGCTGTGGCTGGCACACTGCCTCGATCTGACTTCATTCCAATCGGTGCGGTTTGTACACCATGAACTTTTGTTGAATTCTTCACAACAAAAATTGAGTAAGTCGGCTGGAAATACCAACGGTCATGGGGGTTCGCTGTTGAATAATTGGCGGAGTCTCCAAGACTTAGAGGCAGTACTTCCCGTTCAAGAGTGGATTCGCTCTTTTTAATCCTCTTTTTTGGATTTCGGATCAAAACTCAAGCACACTGAATTGATGCAATAGCGGAGGCCTGTGGGACGAGGCCCGTCGGGGAACACATGCCCGAGATGGCCGTGGCAGCGGGCGCACAATACCTCGGTACGGACCATTCCGAAACTGCGATCAGTTCGCTCGATAATCGATTCTGGGGTAATTTTCTCACTAAAACTGGGCCAGCCGCACCCAGCATCGAATTTGGTATCGGATTGAAACAAAGGGTTGCCGCACCCTACACAGTTGTATTGTCCAGCTTCCCAGTGTTGATCATATTGACCCGTAAACGGCCGCTCAGTGCCATGTTGCCGCAGCACCCGAAAGGCCTCGGGTTCCAGAATTTGCTTCCATTGTTCTTCGGTCATATACTTAGGGGCTTTTGATATTTGATGATCAATCATTTTCGGGGGTCGGGTTTGCCCACATGCCGGCTGAATAAGCGCCAAAAGCAAAAAAACCATATGACCAAATCGTGAAATTTTCTCCGATTTCTGGCCTTTGGAATATCTGCTAATAATGGGTTTCATTTTAAGTAAAAATACTTTGGAAGCAATATAAACCACAAAAATAGCCGAAACACACCATTCAAGTGGCTTTATTTTGATGGAATTTTGTTCTTGTGGGGTTCTGATTCAATGTGCCTGACCTTAAGCGCGGGCCTTATGTCTATTGGCTGTTTGCTTTGTACATCCAGACTATGTATATTTACGCCCCATCCTAAATTTAAGCCCTTTCTAATATTGATTAATATGAATAATATCTACAAGCGGTTAATTCTATTGTTGAGCATCTTTTTCGGGTTGACTTTTGGAACGGCTCGTGCCCAAATCTCAGTGAATTTGGGCAATGCGTCGACCTGTACGCCTGGTTCGGTGGTTACGGTTCCGATAACGGTAACCAATTTCAACAACATCGGGGCGGTGTCCTTGGACTTGAACTATTCCGCGACGGCGCTGACCTACACGGGTTTCAATAGTGCCGCCCTCACGGGCAACCTGATTGTAAACAATCCT
>CAIVQI010000072.1 GCA_903908015.1 uncultured Bacteroidota bacterium | reverse complement strand
GCCTCTAATATCAAATGCTTTTCCCGATCAATCAGGGGTCGTTTCGATTGAGCAAAGCTTCCCCACAGCATAAAAACGCAGGATGCCTGATTTCGGCTGATTCTGGTAATTACTTGGTCTGTAAACTGTTCCCATCCCATATTTCTATGGGATCCCGGACATCCGTCGCGCACGGTGAGGATGCTGTTGAGCAGCAAAACCCCTTGGTCTGCCCAATGTGCCAAATTGCCCCCTCTTTGATCCGGCCATTTTATCCCCAAGTCGCGCTCAATTTCTATGATAATGTTGCGCAGTGATGGGGGAATGGGAATGCCTGGCAATACCGAAAATGCCAATCCGTGTGCCTGGCCAAAGCCATGATAGGGATCTTGGCCGAGGATCAAGACCCGTACATCCGATGGTTCAGTTCGATTAAACGCCTCAAACCAATTTTTCGTTGGTGGATAAATCATCTTACCCGAACGGATTTCATCCAACAATACTCTTTTAAGGGATGAAAAATAAGGCGCTGAAAAACAATCGCCGACCAATGAGCGCCAAGCCGGAGACAGTCGAATGCGAATTTGGGGAAGTACCTCAGTCATGGTTTGGTCAGACGGCAGGTTGCTCATAACAATATAGTCAGATTGAACAAATAGCGATCCTTAGAACCAATCAAAATGGCGAATCCTCATCATGTGGGTCATCCATTTGATTCATGCGCGAAGGCATCGTTCGCATAGAAATGCCTCCACCAGCAGGGCCTCTTTTCCCACCACCATCGGAGCGGACCGGGAACGGGGAAGCGCCAAAATCATCCGACCAATCTACAAATTTGGCAAACCGATTCAAGAATTTCAACGAAACTTCTCCGGTTTGACCATTGCGGTGCTTGGCAATGATGATTTGGGTAGATCCGGGAGGGGCAGTATCGTCTTCCATACCGTAGTAATCTGGCCTGAAAATAAACATGACAATATCAGCATCTTGCTCAATGGAGCCCGATTCACGTAGGTCCGAGAGCATGGGCTTTTTGGTGCCACCCCGAGTCTCAACGGCACGACTCAACTGCGACAAGGCAATTACAGGGATGTCTAGCTCTTTCGAAAGTGCCTTTAAGCCCCGCGAGATACTGGCAATCACCTGTTCACGGTTATTTCCGGAGGATTCCGAACCACCACTCATCAACTGAAGGTAGTCGATCAGCACCATTTGTATGTCGTGCTGCGCCTTTAGTCGCCGGCATTTGGCGCGCAATTCAAATAGGGTGATTTGCGGTGTGTCGTCAATAAAAAACGGTGCCGACGATAATTGGGTAATTCGTGTATTCAGCTGCGCCCATTCATGGGGTTCTAGCTTGCCTTTTTTGATTTTTTCGGCCTCTATCTCAGTTTCGGAAGAAATAAGGCGGTTCACCAGCTCAACGCTGCTCATCTCGAGGGAGAAGAAGGCAATCGGTTTTTTGAAATCCACCGCAGCATTGCGCGCTAATCCCAAAACAAATGCTGTTTTACCCATGGCCGGACGTGCAGCAATGATGTTGAGTGTAGCCCTCTGCCAACCATTAGTCAGCCGATCAAGGCCTGCAAATCCCGAGGGAACACCCGACATCCCGTCTTCCTGTTGACCAACCTCCTCGATCTGTCGAATGGCGCGTGCCACCAAAGTGCTCATGCCCTCGCTGTTGCGCCGGATGTGTTGATCTGCCACCGCAAACAAATCAGCTTCAGCTTTGTCGAGAAGCTCGAATACATCGGTGGTTTCGTCAAAAGCCAATCGAGTGACATCAGCAGAAAGGCGGATCAACTCGCGTAGGATATGCTTTTCGAGCAAAACCCGGGCATGATACTCCACGTGGGCCGCGGAACCCACGCGATTGGTGAGTTCAGCCACATGAAATGGGCCACCCACTTCTTCCAAAGTGCCTAATTGGCGAAGTTCTTGGGTTACCGTCAAAAGGTCAACCGGCTTCGATTGCTCAAACAAACGCTGAATGGCCTCATAGACCCTCTGGTTTTTAGGAACGTAAAAAACCTCTGGCTTCAAAACATCAATGACTGCTGAGAGCGCTTCCTTCTCCAACATAAGAGCGCCTAAAACTGCTTCTTCAAGCTCCACCGATTGAGGTGGGACTTTTCCCGCGGCCATCAGGCTCACTTCCCGCATCAAAGCGGATGGGGTAGATGCGCCACGACCCCTACGAAAGTTCTTGGGTTGATTCAATTCCATTACCGCAATAATAGTGAGGCTTGGATACATGCGCGTTACCAAGGACAATAAATAAATTTGCACCAGTTATGCCCATTTTTATTAAAATCTGCAAAAAGGTGGATAAAAAGTGGATAACTTAGTAACCGTCCCAGCCATGAAGCGGAAAACATCCCGAAAGCCAGAACAAAAGCACAAACAACCTGCAGTTCAGGATGCACCACATGTTCTAAAAGTGGATGCAGTCACAGCCGCCGACCCCCAGTTGTTGTCGGCCCACCTAACCACAAACAACCCATTCGGAGTCGGTGTGCCCATTCGCATTGCCAGAAAAAATCTGGATGCCCGGCATGGAAAGGCGGCATGGAATTTCATCTTGGAAAATGGCACCATTCCAGCAGACCCCATCAGGGAGCCTGTTCAAAAATCAGTGCACCAAGCGCGGCCTATTCATATTTTAGGTGCCGGACCAGCCGGACTATTTGCAGCGTTAGAGTGCATTGCCTTGGGTTTTAAACCCATTATCATGGAGCAGGGCAAGCCCGTGCGCGATCGCCGAAGAGATCTTGTGAAGATTACCCGTGATGGAATTGTGTCGCCCCATTCGAATTACAGCTTCGGAGAAGGTGGCGCCGGAACTTTTTCCGACGGCAAGCTATATACGCGTTCAATGAAACGAGGAGAACTCAGGCCCATACTCGACGCTTTGGTGTATTTCGGGGCACCACCTGACATACTCATCGACGCCCATCCCCATATTGGAACGAATAAATTGCCCGACGTCCTCGTGCACATGCGTTCGTTTATTGAGTCTTGTGGTGGGGAATATCATTTTGAAACGAGGGTGACTGGGATCGAGCGCGACACCAATCAGATTCGGGCGGTAAGAACTTCAACAGGGGATCGGATTGAAGTCGAGGCGCTCTTGTTGGCTACCGGACACAGTGCAAGGGATATTTATCTTATGCTACACCAATCAGGAATGAAACTGCAGGCAAAGCCTTTC
>CAIVQI010000071.1 GCA_903908015.1 uncultured Bacteroidota bacterium | reverse complement strand
TTATCTTTGAAGTTTTTAATCACATTGGTCACTTGGCTATTTTAGCCGTTTTAAATAGCCATCGGGAGCGACGGTAATCAGCAACTTGTGTTGAATACTCTTGTCAATCTCAAATTCGGGATGAGTCTTCAGATATTCCCAGACAGCGGTTTTGGGATTGTTTCCTGGACCCCAGGGGCGGTCGGGGAACATATCGGCGGGCATATCTTCAACGATGGTGTCGAACACGACGCAGTAACTGCCGACACTGGTGAGGGGGGCATAGGCGACGAGCTCGGCTAGGACATGGTCATGGGTGTGGTTGGAGTCAAGGCAGACCAAGACTCGCTCGTAGTCTTTGGCAATTTGCTGGACTTGCTCAATGATTTCGAGCGCAATGCTGGAGCCTTGGATCATTTGAATACGACTGGCCATTGGGTGAGCCTCAATGGCGGCTCGGTTGTGGACGCGGATGTCGATATCGATGCCTACCACTTTACGGCATGATTCTTTTGGATTTAATGGCATTCTGCTTCAATCATTCGGATCAGGTTTTGTAAGCCATCGCTGGTCGGAAAATAACTTAGATAATGAAACGGGCTGCTTTTTGTTTTTGCAGTCCAAATCGATGCCATTTCAGGATTGCCAAGTGATAACTTAATTTTAGAGAGTATAAATTCAGGGCCCTCGAGAGGATTGTGATGAACATCCCAAGCTAAGGCCTCGTCAAAAAAAGAATTAAGCGCAAGAAATTCCAGTTCGTTGACCGGTTTTGACTTGTCGTCAATAGGCAGTCGGGGTCTGATCTTTTCGGAGTCCAGGGTGGCTTTAAGGTAATCAATCAACTTCTTGGTCATAATCGTTGCGTCAAACTCGCAAACTACTCGCTCTACGGCTTGCGCTGACATCTTTCCGTAATGGGCTAGATCGGAGCTGATCGTCTTGACGGAATCGATAAATTCCTCGACAGAACTCACCAATGCTCCAGTCTCTCCCTGTTCAATGATTTCTGCTTCAGCCAGATTGTTGAAAGCGACCGCAGGCAAGCCCGCTGCCATTGCCTCTAAGAGAACTTGCTCACCTGTGCCATAATGATCATTGCGCAAGGGATAGACGAAAATATCCGCATTGCGATAAAAATTAGTCACAGAATGTGTCCACCCGACTGCATCAATCTGTCCCCCCAATGATGCCACTTCATCTTGCAATGAAAGATGATCCGGCCCTCCGACAACACAGATGCTAAAGCCCTGGCATGAGAGCGAAGCAAATATTCTGGCCGAGTCAGCATGCATCTTGGCCTTTGAGACCGTGCCGACATATAAAAGTCTGGTCACCAAATCCTGACGAATTCGGGACCGACCAACTTCGTAAAAATATTGCAGGGAGTGTGTGGAGTGTACAGTCCCAAACTTATGAGCCTCAGATTGATAAAGAGATTTAAGGTTGGGAGCATTGATTGAACAATGGTTTGTAAAAATAACCTTTCTTGCCATTCTGGTGAGGTAGGACGGAATGATATGGGGTTCTTGCAGACCTGAGTTGTGACACCAGACTAATAACCGACAAGGTGGGATTTGGACTGTTGCAAGAAACTTTGCCAAGAGGGGGTGGTTCCAGTAGTGAAGGAGGATAACATCGCATTCACTCAAAAAACGCAGGAATGAAGGATCGCTTTGGTAAGCGAGAGCCTCAAGTTTCACTCCACTAACGGCCAGCTGCTGGAAGTTGGTATCGCATTTATCCAGACAGAAAAGATGATTTTCGACTTCATGAAATATTGATAAGTCGATAAAGTCTTTAAGTACTGCACCAACTCCCCCCCCAACATGCGGGCTTATATGACCTAGCTTGACTTTATTATTGCTTTTTGACATCATGATTTAATTAGGTAAGCCCCAGGTGAAGAATTCCATGGAAATTTCCTTAACCTCCCCCCCCCCGTGAGCATGGAGAAACCCATCTACAGCAGATGTTTCACCCTGCCAAGCCGGCTTCGCATATTCATCAAATGCAATTACTGCACCACTAGGCATCCGATCCCATAAAGATTCTATAACCAACTTGGTAGGGTGATAAACATCGAGATCCAAGTAAACAAGGGAAAATCGCCTGCCTTGGTTTTCACCAATCCAGGCTGGAAGAGTTTTCATAACATCCCCCTTTACCAAAGTAATTCTGCTTTTCCATGAAACGAATCTATCGGAGTCATAGAGTTTAATTGCATCAATAAGGCGGTTATAAACACTTTCTCCTCCAAAAGCATCTTTGGTCTTTCTCTGATTTTCATCTTGCACTCCGTCTTCTGATGAAAATTCTTCAAAACCTGCAAAAGTGTCAAAGCCAAAGACTTGTTTGGATCGATCCGTTGTACAGTAAATCTCCAAAAGATTAGCCCATGTCAGTAGGGAGTGACCTTGCCAAACTCCGAATTCAGCGATATCTCCAGGGACATCCAGAGTTAATCGCAGAAGCTCATTGAGCGCAAGAAAACGCTGCAATGTTGTTCGCCGAGTTAAAATAGGCCAATATTCTAAAGCTTCGTGCGGTGTGAACTCATGTTTCTTTAAGTATGAGGAAATGGCTTCAAAGAAATTAGAATCGTGCCCGCCGAGAAAAGGAGTCTGAGTGATTGGGTTAAAATTAAGTTTAGACATTTTCAAATTGCCTTTTTCTGGCTCTTTTGGGTTTACTATGCTTGACAAAAAAGCATCTTATGAGGGTGAGCAAATTTTGGGGAGGTTACGTCTCAAACTGTAACATATTGTTACAAAAACATGCTCAACCCTCAAGAGCCCTTTTTCTTTTAATATATCCACCAGGCGCCGAAGTCACCCAGGCTTTTTCATGATAAAAATCATCTAGTATAAACTGGTCATTTTCTTTGAGATATTCTGTCAATGCGGATTTAGGGCTGTTACCCTTGCACCACTCACGACCAGGGGCAATCACTGAAGGATCAATGTCCTCGATGCCGGTATCTGCGACAACACAATAACTCCCCTCGGTAACCAGCGGCGCATAGGCCCGTAATTCCGCAAGGACATGTTCATGAGTATGGTTACTATCTAGAAAAACCATGACTCGTTGTTTACGGCTTGCAATGGCTCCAATTTTAGCAATAACATCCGGAGATGTACTGGAACCTTCAATCAATTGAATCCATTTTGCCGCCGGATGTTCTTCAATAGCCGAACGATTGTGCGGCCGAATGTCGATATCGATCCCTACCACTGCAGGTGTCTTGACAAAACCGAATAGTTCTAGCAACGCCAGCATAGAGGCGCTGAAGATTAAGGATCCTCCATGGGCAATACCTGTTTCGATGATTAGGTCGGGTTTGACTCCCCAAATAAGTTCCTGAAAGGTAACGGTGTCCTGGGGGATTTGGATGATGGGGCGTCCCAGCCATGTAAAGTTATACGCATACTTATTGAGATTCATTTGATGTAGTAAGTCGCATTGAACCCGGATAAGCTCTGCATCCGCAGCATACTCAATTAAACGATTGCGGATATCTTCATTGTATTGGTTCATAAGTGTTGGTTGTTCAGTCATGTTTGTCTTTTGCGTAGAGCACAGTTTCCATTAACTGTGAACTATGATGTCCTAAGAAAAACAAGTAGTCGCTATTTAGCCGATGAAGTTGCAAGGGTAGTTCAAAAACATCTGTTGGATAGTGATATATACTTAATGCAACCCGTGGCCTGTGTTGGGCAATGGATTCACGCGCCCCCTGCAGTAGAGCCGCTTCACTGCCTTCCACATCCACCTTTAAAAACGTGTACTTGTTCCCATTAAAGTACGAATCCAGTGATACTGTCACTACACGGTTGGCAGTGCCGGATTCATCTCCTCCCCTAATCTCTTCAAGCGTCATTTGTGTAAGGTTTTCAGCACTGTCAACGAGTGCGACTCGATTGTCGGCAGAAAGTCCCTTATTGACCAACGAGATGCTGTCCGCCTTCAAGGCCCACTCTTGACATAAACGATTCACCCTTTTTTCCAGCGCTTGGAACTGCGCAGACCCAGGCTCAAAGGCATGGATATGATGGAATACACCATTAACTGACCATATAAAACGTTCAAGGCTATCCCCAACATAAGCGCCTGCGTCGACGAAAATCTCTTGATCCCGATTAAAGAAACCGAATCGATCAAAAAAGGGGCGATTATCAGCGAAGGGAGCGAGTGATTGAGTACTACCCACCAACATGGCAGACAGAACAGCATGAAAGGTTTGTAATGAGCGCTCATCATGTTCAAGAAGGCTCTCAATTTGCTGCAACTCCTCCTCACTGGCACGATGCACAACCAGTTCATCAATGCTCATAATAGCGGCAGGTAAATGCGCCAGTAACTTCTTCACAGGGCGAACAGCGTGTCTTGAAGTAATCAGTATGGCTTTGGCTTGGCGAATACAAGTATCAGATGGTCTAAATACTTGCTTCCCCTTTATGGCTTTCCCCCACTTCGCCGGATCAGAATCCACAAATCCAAGGACAGGCACCCTGCTACGCTCAAGATAATCGACCGACCACCTGCCAATAAAGCCAGCTCCATAAAGGTAAACCCCATCAACAGCTGAGGCAATTACATTTTCGTACTTGGCACGAGTATTCGTAAGAAGATTTTTTAATTCGTTTGACATGACGGAGTTTTACTCCTAAACGTTGAACACCCGGGAATTGCGTAAACAAATGCCCCCGTTCCCTGATAACTATGCAATCGAAAATACCAGCGATAACCCGCAAAGAGCTTCATAGCCTTGGCAATATCAGCGCAAAACCCGTCGCGACGGTGGTAAACCGAGAAAGCAAGCGCGGGGCGATATCGTTGAATTGTATTTTGCGCTCCATTGAGTATATCCCACTCCGACCCTTCGGTATGAATCTTGAGAAAATCAGGCCCGAGGGTCAAGTCATCAATAGGCAATACTTCCTTATAAGTTGAGGATTGGCTCCATATCTGCGAACAATACCCCAGTCCTTCCTGAAAAGGCAGGGTTGAACGGGATTCTCCAACAATATCGCTGAGAATATTTACTTCTCTACCTTGCTTTCGCAACTGAGCCGCCACAGTGGAAAGAGCATTTCGAGACACGGCATCAGGCTCGATTAAAATGTAATTATTAAAAAAAATGCCTTTTTCATTAAGACGCTGAACGGTACCACCACAGTGGCTGCCAATATCCACAAATTGATGGTGACGTACCGAAAAAAAGTCGAGCAATGGTTCGATGGTGTAACGCTGGTCAGGATCAATCGGGTAATTTATTAGAGGCAGTTCGGAGCCATCAATGTGCCAAGCCAAAAAAGCCTCATAGTGTGAAAAGGACATCGTATCCGCCCAGTTCTCACATATCCATGAAACGGTTGCCCTTTCTTGCTCACTCACCTCACCAATCATCCAGCCATTGCTTAATGGATGCCCGGTGCGCTTCTCACTGGTCAAACCGTAAAAAGGCACAACAGTACGCCAACCCATAGCTTCGAGGGATTCGGCGATGGGGACATAAGGCACGGTTGCCACTGCAACGGCAACCGGAATATGACGATCCATGATAGATGCTTCATTTGGCTTACCAATCGCATATTCTGATCCTTTTCCCTTGACCACCCCGGTCTTATTTTTATCAATAATACCTGCAATGGGTATCTGGCAGGATTCGCAGTATTCAATGGCTAATAATCCAAGCTCTCCCGCTCCGTAGATATACACACCGGAACTAAAACTTGGAAGTTGAGCAAATTTGTTAATAGCTGGCTTGGTTAGTAGTTCACGGATGTTTTGCATAGTATTTCGAGAAAACTAATCTAAATCAGATCAGGTACATGCTGAAAATAGGCCGAAGCATCAAGTTTTTGAAGCAACATCTCCTTATACGGATCAATGTTGTCAGGCAGACCATGTGACATCTGCCCGCAATTGCCACATACACTGTGGTTTTTACGCTTGCCCTCCAGAAACATCTTGCGATAAGCGCGCATCGACTTACCGTTCCAAATGTCGGGAACTGATTCGACTTTGGCATCGCCAACAATCATTTTTCTTGCCCAGTCCAGAAAACACACGCTTACTAGACCATCGGAATTGATTGAAAATGAGTAAAAGGGATATGGACAGGCATCAACCTCTTTAATTTTTTGGCCATAAATACCATATTCAGAATTGACTTCAACACCACGAAGTTTGAACTCAGGCCAACAAGACATTGTATGTTCAATGTAGATTTTGTCTGTGTAGTCCCCAAAATAATTAAGGAAAAGCTGCTTTTCCTCCTCATTGAGCTGATCGCCATTAACTTTAACCAGCATCTCGCAATTTCCCCTAATTTCATAGAAATCTCGGACATTAGCAAGAACGCGCTCAAATTCCAATTTCACGCCGGAAAAGGAAGTGTAGTGCTCGTTACTAACACCGTAGATAGAAATGTTGATGCGATCTAACCCCGCATCTGCAATGGCTTTGCTTTTTTCTTTTGTAAGGAGCGATGCGTTCGTCGTCGTATCAATTCGCTTGGAAGCCCCTACGTCTTTTGCGTACTTTATCATGTCCGCAAGATGCTTGTTAAGCAAAGGCTCCCCGTCCTTATACAACCGAAGCACCTCAACCTTACCCGGAAAAGTCGCCATATCGACGGCAATCTTTTTAAAGAGATCGAATGATAGTTGTTTCCACGGCCGTTTGACTGTATTCATCAGTTCACGATCTGAAGTTGGACAGAAACGGCACTTAAAATTACAAGCATCGGAAGGATCAACAAAGACGACAAAAGGAGTCTCCAAAGGAATAACAGACTCAAGTGGGGTTCGATTCTTGAGATCAATACGAGGTTCTAATTTCGCTTTCATAACAGTTACCTTTTTGATGTTTAGATCAAACTAAACACAATCCAATTATACCAGGGTAAGCGCAAGAATCAATAAGAAGGAGGATATTCGCAACAAGTCTAGTACTGACAGCAGCACTATTGAGATTGGAGATTCACTATCGACAATCTTTACAGTTACATACCATACTTTGGCACATTTTTTCTTGCGCTTACCCTGCCAATTATACAAGGAGGATCAACTAAATTGTCAGGTCTAGCGCCGAACCTTAACAAATCCCTACGACCAAAATCATCGGCGACTTGTTCCGCCAACTGTCTAACCGTAATCGGAATTCCAGAACAAACATTCAACGGCCCTTGAACCGAGCCGAGGAGCGCTGCATTCACAATTATTTTACCAGCTTCCTGCACATTAAGGTAGTCCCGAAATTGATCTTGATAATAAAGTAGCTTTTTCATTAGCTTGCCATAAAGCTTATAGGTTAGCTATTCGGCTCTTCCGGGTTTAGGGTGATAAGACAGGCTTAAGAAAAGCTAATGTCTAGGTGTAGCAAGGCTTTTGGCTAGTTCAGTAAAATCAAATTGTATCTCCTTATACAGTTTTAACCAGAGATCCGGAAGAGCCAGCTATTCCAAGGACACACGGCGGATCAACCAAGTTATCAGGCCGTACTCCAAAGCGAAGCAAATCGCGACGACCATACTCATGTGCTATCTGTTCAGCAAACTGCCTGACGGTTATTGGGCTACCTGAACAAATATTGATTGCCCCTACTTGAGAGGACAATGCAATATCAGCAATTTGTTTTCCGGCCTCGCTCACGTCTAGAAAGTCTCGAATCTGCCGACCGCTGGTTAGTTCGACTGGCTCACCTTTTTCAAGCTGCTGGCGCAGATAAGGCACAAGTCGGCGCTTATCCTCACCTTCACCATACAAGTAAAATAGTCTACACCAAGCAAACTCGATAGACTGAAGGGGAAACCACTGCGACAACTGAAGGTACAAGGCGGCTTTTGATGCAGCGTAGGGTGTCACTGGTTTGAGCGGTGTCTCCACAGAAAGGACCCTGTGAGACAAGTCATATTCAAAACATGTGCCTATCCCAATAAAACGCCTAACTCCAGCCATAGCCGCACCTTTGGCTAAACGCAGAGATCCAAGCAAACAGTCTATATTTTGGGATGCCTGTAGATACTTACCCGGCTCTGCATACCAAGCGGCATGAATAATTGTATCGATATCATGGCACTGTTCAGTCCACCAAGACTCACTTTCCTGAAATAGATCAGCAGTCGTTACAATCCGCTCAAGATTAGACAAGGTTGGAATACAAGCTTCCTTGCCATGGCGAACTAAAGGTAAGAGTTCAACATCAGCGCTTGATAAAGCCTTGAGAATTTGAGTGCCGACAAAACCACTCGCGCCTGTTATAAGAACCTTGGTCATTTATGGGATAGCTCCGAAGCTGTCTACTTTTAACACATCTTTTCTATAAGGTCAGATAACGGCTCACAACGTCGCTAAGTGTGTAAGTACAATGATCAGGTATCTCAATACCTGTTTCGACCATCGCATCTAAACAAGCTTTTTTATACAGCTTCAGTAAAGTTTCTTCGGTCATATATTTTTTCAGGCTAGGGCTATCTTCTAAATAGTCCTCAATGTTAGATCTTTCGCTCTGAATGGTCATTAGCCAGCTTCTCGAACGCAATTTGGGTTGATAGTCCCACTTCAATAAATGATGCAAGATTAACCGTAGGCTACTGAAGAGGCGATCTCGTTCGCGCTTAGACAAGTCTTTGATTTCCTCCACCAAGTTTGCGATATCTAGCTTATCAAACTGCCCACTTGCGATTAACTCAGCCATTTGCTCCGACCACAAAGCAAAATCTTGTTCGTATAAAGTAGTCATCACTTATGTTGGGGATTATCGCTGTTGCTATCGCTAAGCAAGTTTATCAAGGTGTTATGCTAGTACATTAATCGCAAACAAATTTAATCTGACTCGGGCAAATACTGAGGGTCTAAAATACTCTCGGATTCAAAGGGGCATTCTTGAGGAAAGACACTTAAAGCTAGACCTGTTTCACGAGATGCTATTAGACGAGCGTCTTCATAGCATTCTTCCAGAATCTCATCAAAGTATCGACGCAGACTTGGGCTCTTCTTGAAAGCCTTATTGAGACCTAGACTATGCTCAGTGATCGATGCTTTCCAGCTATTAGAACGTTTTTTAGGTTGATATTTCCACTTAATCAAGTGTTGAAGAAGTCGAATTAAGTTACTCTCTAAGGCATCTTTTTGGCTATTTCCCATATCTTCAACTTCTTCAATCAGGTAATCTAGTTCAAGTTGACTAAAGCGACCTGACCGCAAGGCTTGTGCTGTGGCTTGAGTCCATAAATAAAAGTCTAGATCATGTTGTGATTTCATGATAGAGGTTGATGCTTGTATATTTGAGTTTAGAGCGATGACTTAGTTAATAGATAGTCCGTGATGTTTGATTTTAAGGATATCCTTATGAATGAATACACAACTTGGGCACAGCCGTCACAAACTTGACTCCATCTTGTTTGAGATGGCTATTTTGCTGCTTAACCTCTTCAGCGATGTTCCAGGGTAGAATCAAAACATAATCAGGTGTGGATTCCGTAAGATGCTCTGGCGGAAAAATAGGAATGTGACTCCCTGGCATCCATTTTCCTTGTTTGGCAGTGGCTGCATCACATACAAAAGCCAATAGATCTGGCTTGACACCGGCATAATTTAACAGCGTATTTCCCTTCGCAGCAGCTCCATAGGCGACCACTCTCTTGCCGTTATTTTTCTGTTCGATTAGGAATCTCAGTAAATCATTCTTGACCTGGTCGGCTTTTGCCTGAAACTGGAGATAGGTAGTGAGTTGTTGTAATCCAGCCTCAGCTTCTGCTTGGAGTAGCTGATGTACAGCAGGTTGGGTTTCTCGGGGAGCTTGGTCATGGCACCCATAGATGCGGAGACTACCGCCGTGGGTTGGTAACTCCTCCACATCCCATACCCGTAGCCCTGCCGCCGCAAAGATGCGGCTCACGGTATAGAGGGAAAGGTAGGAAAAATGCTCGTGGTAGATGGTATCGAACTGCGTCTGTTCGAGCAGCCGCATCAGATGGGGAAATTCTAGGGTAATGGTACCGCTCGGCTTAAGCGCCGCCTTCAGCCCTCGTGTGAAGTCATTAATATCGGGGACATGGGCATAGACATTGTTGCCAGCGATGAGGTCAGATTGCTTCCCCTCAGAAGCCAACCGTTGGCCTAGCGACTCCCCAAAAAACTCGCGCAGTACCGGAATCCCTAGCTGCTCTGCCGCATCTGCCGTACTATCCGTCGGTTCAATGCCCAAACAGGGTATCCCAGCCTCTACGAAATTGCGCAGCAAATACCCATCATTGGAGGCGACCTCAATCACATGGCTATCGCCATTAAGCCCCATCATGGCGATCATCTTGGCCGCATAGCGCTGGGCATGGGCTAGCCAGCCTGCCGACGTACTGGAAAAGTAGGCATAGTCCGGCGTAAATAACGCATCGGCCTCCGCATAGTCCTCGGTTTGCACTAACCAGCAGTGGTCACACACCTTCACCTTCAGCGGATAGTAGACTTCAGGCCGCTCCAGAGCCTCTGGGCTTAGATAGGCATTGGAAGGCGGCGCAAACCCCAAATCCAGAAAAGTATGGCGTAGAGGTGTTCCGCAGTGGCGGCAGTTCATCACAGGGTAATTCCTAGGAAGTCTTGGGTGAGCATAGGGTGCTTTTGGTCACGGGCAGACCGCTCCGTGATCGGCTGGGGCCAAGCAATGGCAAGTTGTGGGTCAAGGGCATTGAGCGCCCCTTCGGCCCCGGACTGGTAATCTGCCGTATGAAGATAGAGCATTTCACAGTCAGGCGTCAACGTTTGAAAGCCATGGGCAAATCCTTCCGGAATCAAGAAACTGCGAAGATTTTCCTCGGACAAGACTAACGCCTGGTGCTGTAAAAACGTCGGCGATCCCTGTCGCAGATCAACGGCCACATCCCACACCCTTCCCTTGATACAGGTCACAATCTTCGTTTCCGCATGGGGAGGATACTGGAAATGCAAGCCTCGAACCGCACCCTCCTTGCGGGTTAGGGTGTGGTTAACCTGACGGATAGATTTCCCGGACAACAGGCTACCCAGCGTTTCCTGGCAGAACAAACGCTCTAAAAAGCCCCGCTCATCACCCAGGGGGTGCCGAAGCAATTCATACAGCCCAACCATAGGCGTGGGTTGAATAGTAAATCGACTCATGCCGCCAGATAAGATTCAAGTTGTTGGATAGACACATCCGCCATGGATCGACCCTGTCTCCAGGCTTGATGCCACTCTATGGTTTTATCGAGCGCTGTTTCAAGGTTCCAGCGAGGTATCCAACCTAGCTGGAACCTAGCCTTGGCGCTATCCAGTTTGAGCAAACCCGCTTCGTGGGGCTGGGGTGTTCCCTCCAATTCCCAGCGAGACCCCGGAACCTTTTTACAAAGCCGATCCACAATCCAGGATACGGGCTTAGCATCAGCTTCCTCTGGGCCAAAATTCCAGGCTTCTGCATAGGCTTCACCGTCAGGAATCAGCTTTTCAGCGAGGAGCAAGTAGCCAGAAATCGGTTCCAAGACATGCTGCCAGGGTCGAATGGCATGGGGGGAACGAACTCGTAGCGTTTCTCCTGCATCAAGTGCCCGCAGGAAATCAGGAATGAGGCGATCCTTAGCCCAATCGCCGCCGCCAATCACATTCCCGGCTCGTACACTGGCCAGATGAATACCCGCATCAGCCAAAAATGAATGGCGGTAGGCCGTCGTCACCAGTTCAGCACAGGCCTTGCTACTGGAGTAAGGATCATGACCTCCCAGTCGATCTACTTCACGATAGGGCCAAATCCATTCTTGATTCTGGTAACACTTATCCGTCGTGATATTGACAATAGCCTGAACCGTCTCAGTCTGTCGGGCCGCTTCTAGAACATTCACTGTGCCCATAACATTCGTCGCGTAGGTCTCCACCGGAGCCTGGTAAGAGTCACGCACCAACGGCTGAGCCGCCATATGGATAACCACCGAAGGCTGAGCCTGTCGCATCGCTTGAGTGAGTGCTTCAAGATTGCGAATATCGCCGAGGGTCGATTGAGCTAAGCGATCCTGAAGCTGTGTTTCGGTGAAAAAGTTAGGGGTCGTCGGAGGAGATAGGGCGTAACCATATACCTTGGCCCCCAAATGTGACAGCCAAAGCGCCATCCATCCCCCCTTAAAGCCCGTGTGCCCAGTCAGAAACACCGAGCGCCCTTGCCAAAAATCCGGCCTCATGCCCAAATCTTCCAAGGAGCCTTGCCACTATTCCATAACTCGTTTAGCATTACCTTCTCCCGCAGGGTATCCATCGGCTGCCAAAAGCCATAGTGCTTAAACGCCGAGAGTTGACCATCTTTGGCCAGCCCCACCAAGGGTTCCCCCTCCCAGCTCGTGTTGTCCCCGGCAATCCGATCTAACACATCGGGGTGCAACACAAAGAAACCACCGTTAATCCAACTGCCATCGCCATCTGGCTTTTCTTGAAAATAATCGACGGCATCATTATCGGCAAACTTTAGCGCCCCATAGCGACCTGTTGGTCTGGTTGCCGTGAGGGTGGCCTTTTTACCATGACTCCGGTGAAAGGCAATGAGTTCGGTAATATTGACATCACTTACGCCATCGCCGTAGGTAAAGCAAAAGGCATCGTCGTCTTTAACGTAATCCCGCACTCGCTTTAATCGCCCACCTGTGAGGGTGTCTTCCCCAGTGTCTACGAGCGTCACTCTCCAGGGCTCCGCATAGTTTTGATGCACCTGCATTTCATTTATTTGCATGTCAAACGTGACATCGGACATGTGCAAAAAATAGTTGGCAAAGTACTCTTTAATGACATAGCCTTTGTACCCACAACATATAATGAAGTTATTAACCCCATGGATCGAGTATAACTTCATAATGTGCCAAAGAATCGGGCGATCGCCAATTTCTACCATGGGCTTTGGTTTTAGGTGAGTTTCCTCACTCAACCGAGTACCATATCCACCAGCTAGAATAACTGCTTTCATAATTTAAGTCGGGAAGGTTGGGGTCAAGGGCGATCGCGTAGGTTTAGATTAAGCATAGAAGGATCCAAAAGAAATTAGGGCGATCGCCTTCCACCGGGGGGCAAATGCGATCGCCCGCTGTGGAGATTGTGACTGGTTACACATTAGAGATTCAAATCTCATCCGGGTTGATACCAAGGGAACGTAAGTAAGCAGCCAATTTTTCCTTCTTCTGGCGTTCCTGTTCTTTTTCAGCGCGTTCTCGAATAACCAAAGCTTCTGCTATCTCTTTTTGCTGACGTTCCCATTCTTTTTCAGCTCGTTCCCATTCTTTTTCAGCTCGTTCCCATTCTTTTTCAGCTCGTTCTCGTTCTTTTTCGGCACGCTCCCGTTGTGTCTTTTCTTCTTGGGTTGG
>CAIVQI010000070.1 GCA_903908015.1 uncultured Bacteroidota bacterium | reverse complement strand
CGATCTTGGTAACAGGTCGACCGGCCCGGCGGCCCGAATGACTAACTAATCACTGATTAGGCAGCCATGGCATACTGAGTATTGCCATTTGTGTTTCTCGTATTCACGTTAAACTGCGAATTACGCAACGCAGTACATGCTTATACTTTCAAAGAGCTATGCTGTCAAAACCTAACGCCCCCATCCGAGCCAATCATTCGCATTGGCGTAGATCATCAGTCCCAATAGTATGATCATGCCCGCCATCTGCGCATACTCCAAAAACTTATCGGAAGGTTTACGCCCGGTGATCATTTCATACAATGTGAACAATACGTGTCCGCCATCCAACGCAGGAATGGGCAATATATTCATGAAAGCCAGAATCACGGAGAGCATGGCCGTCAGCTTCCAGAATGATTCCCAGTCCCAGACCGGAGCGAAAATCGAACCCATGGACTTGAATCCACCTACGGCCTTATATCCACCGGTACCGGGTGTCAAAATTGTTTTCATTTGAACGATATAATCATTCAACTCAGTCATCGTCATTTTGATTCCAGCCGGTAACGCGCTCAGCCAGCTCTGTTTGGTCACTTCCAGTTTGATCCAACCAAGGCTATCGAGCTGACTTAATTTATTATACGTATAAAAGCCGATCTGCCCTTGTTCATTCACGAGAACGGTGAAACTGGTGTCGACCCCATTGCGGTTGACCGTGAGCAGTGCCGTGCTGTTCTTTTTGAATTGCAACTGATCGGCCAATTCATCAAAAAATTGCAAGCGAACCGAGTCCAGCCCAACAATCTGGTCATTTTCCCGCAAACCGGCGCGGTACGCGGGTGAGGTATCTGACACTTCGCTGACCCAGGCCGGAATGCGCGGCTCAATGAAACCTTTGCGGGGTTGATTTTTATTCTCAACCAACAACTCGACAAAATTGGCGGGCAACACAAGTTCCAAGGGTTGACCATTGCGTTCTACCTGCACTTTTTCAGCGGTGATCAGTTTTTTCTTGAAGCGAGTCAGGTCGTAAACCTCTTTACCATCCACCCCAATGATGCGATCACCATTTCGAAAACCGATCTTCCTCAGCGTGCTGTCTCCAACATGCACCCCATATTTCATGGAACTGGAAGGAACTTTCTTATCGCCCCAAATCACCAGGATCACGGCATAAATGACAAAGGCCGTCAATATATTCATGATCACACCGCCCAACATCACGATCAGTCGCTGCCAGGCGGGCTTGCTTCTGAATTCCCAAGGTTGAGGTGGCTGTTTCATGGCCTCTTTGTCCATGCTCTCATCGATCATACCAGCGATCTTCACGTATCCACCCAAGGGAAGCCAGCCGATGCCATATACCGTTTCACCAACTTTTTTCTTCGCCAGCGCAAACCAAGGATCGAAAAACAAGAAGAATTTCTCCACCCGGCACTTGAACCATCGAGCCGTGATGAAATGACCGAACTCGTGTAGGACCACCAATATAGAAAGAGACAAGATCAATTGTCCGGCTTTGATACCTACCTCACCCCAAGAAATGGCTATCGATGTCATGTCAGATGATAAAAAGACCCGCGACAGCGGGCGATGTCATAATTGGATCAGATCCGCTGCAAAACTACGCGCTTCTCCGTCGCTGTCAAAATACTGCTGTAAACTCGGTTGCTGAATGTAGGGTACATGCGCCATGGTTTTTTCAATCACCTGGGTCATATCCAAAAAGTTGATTCGATTTCTCAAAAAAGCGAATACCGCGATCTCATTCGCCGCGTTCAATACGCAAGGCAGATTACCCCCTTTGTCAAGAGCCTCCATGGCCAGCGCCAGGTTGCGGAAGGTGCGAAGATCGGGCTCCTCAAAACTGAGTGTACTGACCTTTTTGAAATCGTACCTGGGGAAATCATTACCGATCCGTTGTGGGAAAGCCATCGCATACTGAATGGGCAATTTCATGTCCGGCAATCCCATCTGGGCTTTGATGCTACCGTCCTGAAACTGTACCATGCTGTGAATGATGCTCTGCGGGTGCACGACCACTTGAATTTGATCGGGACGAAGGTTAAAAAGCCACTTGGCCTCGATCATCTCCAGCCCTTTGTTCATGAGTGTAGCGGAATCGATCGAAATCTTGGCCCCCATGCTCCAGTTGGGATGCTGAAGCGCATGCTCTCTTTTTACATTGACCAGATAATTTGGTTTTTTCCCAAGAAAGGGTCCACCCGATGCCGTCAGTATGACCTTCTCAATGGGATTTCTCGTCTCACCCACCAGGCATTGAAAAATGGCCGAGTGTTCCGAGTCGACCGGCAAGATCGGAACCCGTTTTTGATAAGCCTTCTGCATCACAATATCACCCGCTACCACCAAGGTTTCTTTGTTGGCCAATCCGATCGACTTTCCATTTTCGATGGCACAGAGCGTAGGTCGTAAGCCGGCATATCCAACGATGGCCGCCAACATCATATCGTATTCGT
>CAIVQI010000069.1 GCA_903908015.1 uncultured Bacteroidota bacterium | reverse complement strand
GGCATGGATGCCGTTGGCCCGCGGTCGACTATAGGCTTCTAAACTGGACTTTTTAATCTGGCCCATGCGTGTGCAAAACATCACGAAATGGCTGTCCAGATAGGCGCTGTCGGTCAGATCCTGAACACTCAGATAAGCTTTGATCTTATCGTCGGGTGCAATGGAAATCAGGTTTTGAACGGCCCTACCCTTTGTATTTTTTCCTCCTTCGGGTATTTCATAGCAACGCAACCAAAAACACTTGCCTTGTTTGGTGAACAACAGCATGTAGTGGTGGGTACGGGCAACAAAAATATGTTCGATGAAGTCTTCATCCCGGGTGGCACCACCGATCGCACCGCGACCCCCACGGGCCTGAACCCTGTATTCGGTGAGTGGCGTACGCTTCATGTAACCCAGATGTGATATGGTGATCACTACATCTTCGTCTGCGATCATATCCTCCATGCGAAAATCGCCTGATGCATAGACCAGCTCAGAACGGCGATCATTGCCATAACGCTCCCGAATATCGTTGAGCTCATCGGAAATAATCTGCATACGGAGGCTTTTATCGTCCAAAATGGACTGAAGGCGGGCAATGAGAGCCATCACTTCTTCATATTCATTGCGAAGTTTCTCGCGCTCCATGCCGGTGAGGCGTTGCAAACGAAGCTCCAAAATGGCTTTTGCCTGGATTTCTGAAAGTCCAAAACGTTCGATGAGCCCATTTCGCGCTTCTTCCGGCGTGGCGGATGAACGAATCAGCTGGATCACTTCGTCCAGATGGTCCAACGCAATGAGATATCCCTGAAGTATATGGGCCTTTTTCTCCGCTTCACGAAGCTCATATTGGGTTCGGCGCATGACCACCTCGTGGCGGTGTTCTATGAAATGCACCATCATATCACGCAGGTTGAGGGCTTCAGGCCTTCCCTTGACCAAGGCAATATTGTTTACAGAAAAGGTACTTTGAAGGGCAGTATACTTATATAAATGATTCAGGACCACACTGGCGATGGCGTCACGTTTGATTTCATAGACAATCCGCATGCCGTCACGATCGGATTCATCTCGTATGTCGCTGATGCCCTCGATTTTCTTTTCATTGACGAGTTCTGCCGTCCGCGTGAGCATGTCGGCTTTGTTCACGAGGTACGGAATTTCCGTAACAATGATGCGCTCACGACCATTCTCCAATGCTTCAATTACAGCCCTTGCGCGGATGACCACGCGCCCACGACCCGTGAGCAAGGCTTCGCGAACCCCTTCATAGCCATAAATAATGCCACCCGTTGGAAAATCAGGGGCTTTAACATAGTTGAGCAACTCTTCGCAGCTGATTTCAGGATTTTGTATGCAGGCTTGCAAACCATCCACAACCTCCCTCAGATTATGTGGCGCCATGTTTGTGGCCATGCCGACTGCAATTCCGGACGAACCATTCACGAGCAAATTAGGAAAGCGGGCGGGTAAAACGCGAGGTTCTTCAAGTGAGTCGTCGAAATTGAGTTGAAAATCGACCGTTTCTTTATCGATGTCCGCCAACAACTCTTCTGCGGCACGTGTGAGTCTGGCCTCTGTATAGCGCATGGCAGCAGGAGAGTCGCCATCAACAGAGCCGAAGTTGCCCTGACCATCCACCAAGGTGTGACGCATGCTCCAATCTTGCGCCATCCGCACCATCGTATCGTAAACAGAACTGTCACCATGGGGGTGATATTTACCAAGAACCTCCCCCACAATACGCGCTGATTTCTTGTAAGGTTTTCCCGCATTTACCCCCAATTCGTTCATCCCAAATAGAACGCGACGGTGTACGGGTTTGAGCCCGTCTCGCACGTCGGGTAAGGCACGCGAAACAATCACCGACATCGAATAGTCGATGTAGGCCGTTTTCATTTCTTGATCTATGTTAATGGGGACAATCCGCTCTTCCTGCGACATGAATGCTTTTTTGTAGTGAAATTAAGTTCAATTTTCTGGGCTACTGATAGGTGTAGTGGTTTGAAAATAGAAGGCACGAAAATAGCGAAAATGTGACTTTTAAAGTCGGTATTAAAGGCGAATTGGGATAAAATCGAAAGGATTTGTTCACATCGCTCAACATAATGAACTTTTTCTCATTATCGCAGACAAAATCAGTATTGATATTGGTTTCGGCTAAAAATAAATGTTCACATCCCTCGTTACCACCTTGTCTTAAATATATGTGTAAACCATACTTTCTTTTCCTTCAAGCAGGGGATCCAGCATTGGCTGTTGATAGTTTGTCGGCCATTGCGTCATCATCCGACTTAAACCTTTTGGATCTGACCTTAAAAGGTGGATTTTTTATGATTCCGCTGTTTGTGTTATCGCTTGTGGCGGTGTATATATTCGCTGAACGCTACCAAGCCATCCGAAAAGTTCGGGGCGACAATCAGAGTTTCATGAATATGGTCCGCGACTTTATGTCGGGAGGCAACTTAAACGCTGCGTTGAGTCTTTGTCAGCGTACCGATCACCCCCTGGCCCGTATGATTGGAAAGGGTGTGCAGCGTGTTGGTCGTCCTCTAAAGGACATTGAAACATCCATTGAAACAGTGGGTAAACTTGAAGTGGCTCAATTGGAGAAGAATTTGGGGACTTTAGCGACAATCGCATCCGTGGCACCGATGGTAGGATTTTTGGGAACGGTAACCGGGATGATTCGGGCCTTTTTTAACATGTCGCAGGCCGGCAACAACATCAACCCCTCAGTTCTGGCTGGGGGTATTTATGAAGCGATGGTGACCACCGCTGCAGGGCTCATCATTGGTATTATGGCCTACGTGGGATATAACTACCTCGTGGCCATGATGGAGAAAGTGGTCAACCAGCTAGAAATTCGGTCGGTTGAATTTTTAGATTTGCTCCACGAACCCGATCAAGCATGAACCTGCAATCGAAAAACCGGCGCAAGGCCGAATTCAATATGTCGTCGATGACCGATTTGGTCTTCCTTTTGTTGATTTTTTTTATGTTGACTTCGACTTTGGTGGCACCTAATGCCCTGAAAATTCTACTTCCTAAAAATACTGGCCAGACACTTGCACCCCAAAGCGTAACCGTAGGCATAGATCGGGGTCTTCAACTCTATTATCAGGACCAACAGGTAGATGAGCGTGGTTTGGAGGCTGCACTTTCGCAACTTTCTGGTCGTCAACCTGGTGCAACACTGGTACTCAATGCCGATAAGACGGTTCCCATCGAAAAGGTGGTGACAGTAATGGGAATGGCCAATCGACTCAACTTGAAAATGATTTTGGCCACTGAGCCATCTGAATAATTGAAATCATTTAAAATGGCAACCGAACAAACTAAAAACGACGATCAAGGCCGTAGGCGGAATGGACTGATCGTGAGTGTGGCCATCCATGGTCTGTTTTTATTGATCATGCTTGGTTTCACGCTCGAAGCACCATTCCCCCCACCCCTTGAGCAGGGGATTGCCATTCAATTTGGTGGGGAACTAAATGGGGATGGAAAAACCGATCAGCATCAAAAGAACCGCGCGGCATCAGCCGAAGAACGGCCACGGGCAGACGCGACTGAGACAACGGAACAAAAGCAAAAAGATGGCAACAAAAGATGGGTGACCCAAAATCAGGACGAAGCTCCATCCATGCGCGAAGAAAATGCCAAGCCCAGAGCACAGAATGAATCCAACCCGATCGACCAAAGAGCCTTATTTCCTGGAAGTACATCCAAAGAGAAAAGCGGAGATTCTGGAGCGTCTGGCCGGAAAGGAAGTCGGGATGGCAAGCCGCAGGGTGGACAAGAGGGAAATCCCCGAAACAATGGTTTGATAGGTTCGCCCGATTTTTCCTTACAGGGTAGAAAGTTATTGTCGTGGGACAAGCCCAACGATGATTCACAGTTACAAGGGGTGGTGGTGCTGTCAATCTCTGTAAATCTACAAGGCCAAGTAGTACAAGCCGAATTGAATACAAAAAAATCGACCATCAGTCGCCCCGATATTGTTGAAAATTGCAAACGCTCGGCACGCAAATTCAGATTTAGTGCGGCCGACAACCAAACTACCCCCCCCTTTCAGTCGGGTACCGTTACGTTCAGGTTTGAGTTGGATTGATCACAGATGCACCATACGGCTGAGGAATACGCACAAACGCTGCAGTACCTTTATGATCGCTTACCGATGTTTCAAAGGATTGGTGCGGCGGCTTACCGCAATGACTTAAGTCGGATCCGTGCCATGGCCGCGCATTTGGGCCATCCAGAAAAGAAATTTGTTTCGGTACACATCGCCGGCACAAACGGTAAGGGTTCCGTATCTCATATGTTGGCTTCAGTTTTTCAAGCGAGTGGACTAAAAACAGGGCTTTATACCTCCCCACATTTGATTGATTTTCGGGAGCGGATTCGCATCAACGGCCAGATGATGTCGAAAGAGGAAGTTGTGGCCATGACCCGACGTCTTCGCAAAGACCTTGAACAACTTGAACCTTCGTTTTTTGAAATGACTGTGGCGATGTCGTTCCAGTATTTCGCCGATCAATCGGTCGATGTGGCCGTCGTGGAAACGGGATTGGGTGGTCGACTCGACGCCACAAACATCATTCAACCAGTTTTGTCTGTGATCACCAATATTAGTTGGGACCACGCTGAATTGCTGGGCCCGACATTAGCCGATATCGCCCGTGAAAAAGCGGGTATCATTAAGGCCGATGTACCTGTGGTGGTGGGTGAATTTCAGGAGGAAACAGCACCTGTATTTCAGTTGGTGGCCAATGAGAAACGGTCGCTGCTCCATTTTGCATCCCAAAAGTTTCAACTAAACAGTGTAGGCGAGCATTCGGATGGTGGCCTCTGGGAGGTGGTTCGTTTAGGAAAAATTGTTGATTCTGCCTTGTTGTGCGATTTGAGGGGGCATTATCAGTCGAAGAACATCGCCACCGTTTTAGCTGCTGTTGAGGTTCTCCGTGGCATGGGTTGGATTATTTCAGATGAAACGGTTCGTATGGGATTGTCGCATGTGCAGGAGCGAACAGGACTGATGGGTCGTTGGATGGTGTTGGGGCATTCCCCTTTGGTGGTGGCCGATACCGCACACAATGAGGCAGGCATTCGAGCGGTAATGGACCAGGTTGAACGAACGCCATACCAAAAATTACATATTGTTTGGTCGATGGTAACCGATAAGGATCGCGCACGAATCTGGTCGCTTTTGCCCAAACATGCTTGCTACTATTTTGCCCGGGCAGATGTGCCTCGTGGATTAGACGCGAATGTACTGCGTATGGAAGCCGAGGCGGAAGGTTTGAGCGGGCAATCATTTGCCTCACTCGCACAAGCATTGGAGGCGGCCCGGCAGGCTTCAGGTCCTCATGATTTTATCTTGATTTCAGGAAGTACTTTTAGTGTCGCTGGAATTCTATAGCATTGCATCACTGTTTTTTAGGGCATGGCAGAGGTTTATATGTATACTGATGGGGCGGCACGCGGAAATCCCGGAAGAGGTGGCTATGGGGTTGTTTTGATGAGCGGAACAGCCCGAATGGAACTTTCGGCAGGATATCAGTACACCACCAACAATAGAATGGAGTTAATGGCTGTTCTGGCTGGATTGAAATCACTTAAGGGCAATGGGCACGAGATCCGGGTCTATTCCGATTCTCGCTATGTGGTCGATGCCATCAACAAGAATTGGTTGAAAGGATGGGAGAAGAAGGGATTTGTCAAAGTCAAGAACCCTGATTTGTGGAAGGAATTGGTACCCCTTCTTCGTTTATGGTCACCCCAATTTATTTGGGTGAAAGGGCATTCCGACAATCCATACAACAACCGGTGCGACCAGCTGGCTACTCAAGCGGCCGACAACGCGGCAACGCTGGTGGATTATGGCTACATCAATCATTCATCTAAAGATTGATAAAGTTCTTTATTTTAGTGAATTAAGAATAATTTTGCTCTTATTTGCTTTGAGAAAATCGATCAGTTGACGAACAGCACGCGCCCGGTGGCTCATGCTGTTTTTTAGTTCGCTGGGCATTTCGGCAAAGGTCTCGTGGTATCCATTGGGCATAAAAATTGGATCGTAGCCGAATCCGCCCGCACCACGGGGTTCTAAAGTGATTTGACCGGCAACACTTCCCTCAAAAAAGTATGCAGTATTGGCCCACATCAAGCATATGATGGTTCTCAATTGGGCCCTACGGTTGACCTGCCCCTGCATGTTGTCGAGCAGGAGGTTTATGTTTTTGGTGCTGTCTGGAGGTTGACCAGCAAAACGTGCTGAGTGTACACCAGGCCGACCATTTAGGGCATCAACTTCTAAACCACTATCGTCGGAAATGCAGGTTTCTTTCAATCGCGCAAAGGCAAATTCCGCTTTGATCCGTGCGTTTTCCTTGAGGTCAAGGCCGGTTTCATCGATTTCGTCTTGTAATCCCGCCTCCCCTATTCCACGGATGTTCCAGCCCATTGGGTTGAGCAGCGATTCCAGCTCCTGAATTTTGTGTGTATTGTGTGATGCAAACCAGATATGATTCATGCCAGTAGCGATTTTTTGAGGCTGTTCCAAAGCAGTTTTTTCGCACTTGCATCTGTTTCAAGAGAGCCAAGCGGTTGGCATGGGATAAACTTGATGTCATGCTGTTGTTCCATGTGGTTTGGTTCAATATCGGACAAAGCACCAAAAGCCAATACCAAACGCGCACCAGCGAATGTTCGGATGGAGTCTTTGGTTTGGATTCCGTAAATGGTTTCGATTTGATTTTGAGATAACGCACAGGCACTCAAGATTTTGTTTAAAAGTGACTGCTGACTATCTGTAGGTGACTCTGGCAGCAAGACAATGACTTTTCCAGCATAGGGAGCGGGTGACTGCGCCAGCATAGGCGCTATTGGCCCCCGTTGATGTTCAGATGCATAAATCAGCGCTTCATCGAAAAACAATCTTTGGAACAGTTCAGGCGATTGAATAGTACCCCAATCTGATATTTTAGGCATCTTGAAATGTGTTATAGTT
>CAIVQI010000068.1 GCA_903908015.1 uncultured Bacteroidota bacterium | reverse complement strand
TGAAAATTGAGGACGTGCTCGCCCAAAAGGAGGAACTTATGAATGCCGTTGCGCAAAAGGACCTCCAATACCTCTGTTTTGAGTTGCATGACATCATTGTTTACGGCGTCATTCCATTCACCAATGAACTCAAGTACCGCAAAACCGTCGTGGTAATCGACATACAGAATTTTCATGAACAGCGTCTCCGACCCAAATTCATCCCACTGCGGGTGGATGAGGAAGTTATAAATGCTGTGGGTGTACTGGAATTCGGAATAGGCCCGGCCATAAAAGGGTGAGTATTCATCCTCGCAGGCGCTGTACTCGTCGATCCACCGAAAAAATGGTTCAATGTGGTGCATCTGTATCGAATGAGCTTGATGATGGCGGTTGCGGTGGCGGTGGCGGTGGTACGGGCCCCGCCGATGGCGATTCCTTTGGCAGCCGCATTGGTTGACCTGGCTTCGGGGCCGACTCAAACTGGCGCATCACGGCATCCACTGAACCATGCATTTTGAGCAGTCGGCGGGCTTCTGCTTCTGTGATGGGGTATTCTTGTTGCAGCATGCGAATGCCTCGGTCCCACAGCTTGTGGTTACTGAGTTGCATGTGCACCATTCGGTTACCGCGTACATACCCCAAGCGCACCATCACAGTGGTGGTGAGCATATTGAGTACGAGCTTCTGCGCGGTACCACTTTTGAGGCGCGTGGATCCGCTGATGACCTCTGGGCCCACCAACACCACCACGGGGTAGTCGGCCTGCGCCTCCAAGGGGGTGTTGTGGTTACAGGTGATACAACCCGTGGGAATATTCCGTCTGCGGCATTCGGCCAAGGCCCCCACCACATAAGGAGTGGTGCCCGATGCGGCTAAGCCCACCACCATATCCGCTGCGCCCACCTGGTGGGCCTGCAAGTCATTCCATCCTCCATCGATTTGGTCCTCGGCGAACTCTACAGCCTTACGGATGGCTGCATCACCCCCTGCTATGAGTCCGATTACCCTGCCGGGTTCCACACCGAAGGTGGGCGGACACTCGCTCGCATCCACGATTCCCAGGCGTCCGCTGGTACCCGCACCTAGGTAGAACAAACGACCACCTGCATGCATTTGCCGGTAAATGGCCTCTGCCAACGCCTCGACTTGCGGCAATGCTTTGGCCACAGAACGGGGCACGATGCGGTCTTCGCGGTTCATGATCCGCAACATCGAGCGAAGAGACAAACGATCGAAGTTGCTGTAGGCCGATGCCCGTTCGGTTGTCCTTGGGTCGAGGTCGGTTGGTGTGCTGCTGTCACTTGAACGGGCCACCCGCAATGAACTGCGCCTGGGCTTTGGGTCTGGACGATCGGACTTCATGTTCGGTGTGTGGTGGCGTATGCCTCAACCCCACAAAAATGAGGAACATTGCATTAGGTTCACCAAAATAACCTCATTTTTGCAGACGCTTTTTTTTTATTCAATTGTTACATCCTCTGGAACACCCATCAGCCTCCCCCGAACCCTCCGAACCCAGCCGCGAGGGCAAACAGCCCGACTCATCGCGCCGCCTCAGCAGCTGGCGTTTGCCCCTCCTGCTCGGATTCACCACCCTAATTGGGATGTGGGCCGGCACACGCCTCAACCGTGGTGGCCCACTCGGGCCCATGCCAGAATCAACGACGAACAACCCACTTCAGGAAGTGCTTGCCTTGATTGACCGGGTGTATGTGGATCAGGTATCGGTCGACTCCCTCCATAAACCAGCCATCGACGCGCTGCTGGCGCAACTCGACCCGTTCAGCACCTACTTGCCGGCCGAAGATATGCAGGCGGCCAATGAACCCCTTGAGGGATCCTTTGAGGGAATAGGCGTGGAATTCACCCGGCTCAACGACAGCGTATTGGTAGTGGCTGCACTTTCTGGGGGGCCCTCAGAACAAGCAGGAATCAGGGCGGGGGATAAAATTGTGGAGGTTGATGGCAAACCCCTCGGTGGCGCCGAACTCACC
>CAIVQI010000067.1 GCA_903908015.1 uncultured Bacteroidota bacterium | reverse complement strand
GGCTGATGGGCATTAATTCAGACATCAGTTGGGGCAATTGGAGCATGGATATGCTGTGGGACATCCGTCAGGGTGGCGACATCTGGAATGGTACCCGTGGAGCCCTCTACTATTTCGGAACCCATGCTGATGTAGGAGGAGATCGTTCGGGCGAGTTTGTATGGACGGACGTTAAAACCGGCAATACCGGAGTTTACGCACCTGGGACCATCATCAACGGCGAAGATGTCAGTGGACAAGCCAACAGCACCCCCGTTCCCGCTGATTTTACGTCATATGCTGCGGGTCCTTTAAGTGGATTCACAGGGGCTTCTAGTCCATTCATCGAGGACGGCTCATGGGTTCGCCTACGCCAATTGTCTTTAAACTATCGTCTGCCTTCCAATTACTTTAAATCAGGAAGTACACTTAAAGGAATTACCCTCGGTGTTTCTGGAAGAAACTTGTTGTTGTTCACCGACTACAAAGGTATCGACCCCGAGACTAACCTATCTGGTGCTACGAATAGTCAGGGCGCCGATTACTTCAATATGCCCAACACGAAGGGTGTGATCTTCAGTCTGAAAGCCAACTTCTAAAAACAGAAACGAAACATGAAAAAGCTATCATTTATTTCACTCAGCTTCCTGCTTTTTGTTTTGGCGGGATGCTCAAAGGATTGGTTGGAGGAGTATACCACCGATCCAGCTCGTCCAGCGGACGTATCAGTACAGGTCCTCCTTCCTTCTGCTCAAATCTCGTTTGGCATGGCACAAGGAGATGCGGTCGCCCGCCTTACCTCCATTTTCATGCAACAAATGACCGGCACCGACCGGCAGTCGCTCGCCCACAATCGCTATGCACAAATAGGCGAGGCCGACTTTGATCAGGTGTGGTCTGATAATGGCTACGCTGGTGGCTTGTATGATTTAAAAATCATTATCGACAAGACAGAGGCATCTTCTCCGAATTATGCGGGTGTAGCTAAAGTCATGACGGCCATGTATTTGGGCCACTTCACCGACATCTGGGGGAACATCCCCTATTCTGATGCCATGAAGGGTGCAGATGGCTTGAATCCGGCATATGATTCTCAAGAACAGATCTATGCGAGCATCATGACTTTGTTGGATGAGGCCATCGCGAATATGGCGGCCACAACATCGGCCATCAAACCTGGTGCCGAAGACTTGGTTTATGCCGGGAGTTTAAGTAAGTGGACCAAATTAGCCCATTCGCTTAAAGCACGCTATATGAACCATCTTTCCAAGAAGCCGGGCTACAATCCTTCGGGAATACTTGCTGAAGTGGCCGCAGGCTTGACTTCGAATGCCGATGATGCCAAAATTACTTTCCAGGTCTCACCCAATGCGAATCCTTGGTATCAGTTCAACACCCAACGGGCTGGTTATATTAGCCAGTATGGCAGCATGTATACCATGATGGAGAGCAAGAACGACCCAAGAGTCTCTTTGTATCGTTCGGCCGACTCAACTGAAATGCCAGCTTATGGTTCGGAGACCTCACCTTTGAACTTGATGACCTATGCTGAATTGAAGTTTATCGAGGCAGAGGTTCGCCAACGCCAATCGTCGGGAGCAGGCACTGCACTGCGCGATGCAGTGGAAGCCAATATGTCGTCGTTGGGGGTTCCTTCAGCGGCAGCCACAACCTATTTGAACACATTGTCGGCCAACCCTACTTTGGAGCAGGTCATGAATGAAAAGTATGTGGCCATGTTTTCACATGTGGAGTCGTGGACCGACTGGCGTCGCACCAATTTTCCTGCGCTGACGGTTTATCCAGGTGCGCAGTTTGCCGAAATTCCACGGAGGCTTCCTTATCCACAAAATGAGCGCCTCTACAACAAGAATTTCATCGATTTACAAGGTGCTGATGGATTTCTGCAGCGCCTTTGGTGGGATCAATAAGCCCCACTACGGACAAAAAAAAGGCCGGTTCTCACGAACCGGCTTTTTTTTTACACGACAAATTACTTGCACTTAGTTAGCTGCGGCGTACCGACGGCTGACCTCTTCCCAATTCACCACATTCCAAAAGGCCGAGATGTAGTCGGGCCGGCGGTTTTGGTACTTTAGGTAATAGGCGTGTTCCCAAACGTCTAGGCCCAAAACTG
>CAIVQI010000066.1 GCA_903908015.1 uncultured Bacteroidota bacterium | reverse complement strand
GGTCGAGGTCTTGCTGCAAGACAACAAAGACTGCGTCAGTGAAATTTTTACGCTTCTGGAAACTAACCGCAAAGAGCTTGAAAAGAAACGATTAATTGAAGAGAAACTTCAGCGGGATGAAGAAATCAAGCGGCAGGAAGCAGCTGCCAGAAAGCAGGAAAATCGCGACAAACAGTTGAACATTGTACTGGCTGCGCTTGGCTGTCTCGGTATTTTCGGATTTTTTAAAGACTTTTTTCCATTCTGGAACGACCGCACTCCAGATTCGATGCTGCACGAATGGGCCTATGGATACAAATGGTTATCTGTTCTTTTGCCACTCACTCTTTGCTTTTATTTTATCTGGAGTACCTACAGAATTAAAAGCAAATAATCCCATATTAACCCTGATGGCTTAGTCTATCACGGAAGAATATTTCACCTGTTTTTTTCAACCACAAATGCCTGGGGCGCGGAGTGCTCCGCAAATACGAGTGCCGAAAGTCGCCCGCCGAGCACGCAGCCGGTGTCAATGCCCGTAGCGTGCGGAAACCCTCGGGGCGCGGGGTCGTCGGTGAAGGGCTGGTGGCCAAACACAATATGTCCGTATCGACCGTCGTAGGTCTCCGCCCAGTACGTGTCTTGCGCCGTTTCTTGTCCGAGGCCTACAAAATGCCCCGCCGGATTGAGGTAGCGGGTCAGCGAGAGCAGCTCCAGTCCTTTGAATTCTTTGGGTGAATGGATGCCGTAGCGGTAGGTTGCCGGCATGGAGAAATGAACTTGGAGGGGGATGCCGGCATGCAGAAGGAGCAACTGTCGTTCGGGCAGATGCAGGCTGTAATACGCGCCTTCCAGCCAATGAAGCTCGTTTTCAGTGAGCGATTCCATCAAATTCGGGTAATCCTCGGTGCCCTGCATGGGCCGTTCCTTGCCTTTCCCCTCCCTGCTGTGGCGCACAAAGCGAAGGAATTTTTCTTCGTGGTTGCCCAGGATGAGTTCCACCCTGCGGGACTTGGCCAGTTCCACCACGAAACGCACCACACCGACCGAATCCGGGCCCTTGTCGATCAGATCCCCGATAAAGATGAGACGGTCCTCCACGGCGGGTTCGATACGCTCCATCAGTTGCCTGAGCTCGCGGAGGCAGCCGTGAACGTCGCCTATTATGATGAGGCGACCTTTCGCCGTGCCTCCATCCCCCATCGAGGCTGAAGCGGCCTCCCTTGTCTCGGTTGCATCCATCATCAGGTGTGGTTATTGTTTATGTCCTTTTGTTTTCCAAATTTCTCCAATTCGATTCAAGATAATTTCCACATCGGGGTGTGATTCGCCTTTATAATGGAGGTATATAGTTAACGCCTTTTCAAAAAATTCCACCGCCTTGTCGTATTGATCCTTGGTTTCCCAAATTCCTCCAATTCGATTCAAGGTAGCTGCCACATCGGGGTGTGATTCACCATAATACTCAATGCTTATTTTTAAAACCTTTTCAAAATATTCCAGCGCCTTGTCGTATTGTCCCTTGGTTTCCCAAATTCCTCCAATTCGATAGAAGGCAGATGCCACATCGGGGTGCGATTCCCCGTAAAAGTGGATGCTGATATTTAAATCCTTTTCAAAGTACTCTAGCGCCTTGTCGTATTGCCCTTTGGTGTTCCAAACATCACCAATTCGATAGAAGGCAGATGCCACGTTGGGGTGCGATTCACCGAAATAGTCGATGCTTATTTTTAAAACCTTTTCAAAATATTCCCGCGCCTTGTCGTATTGCCCTTTGGTGTTCCAAACATCACCGATTCGT
>CAIVQI010000065.1 GCA_903908015.1 uncultured Bacteroidota bacterium | reverse complement strand
GCTCATTAGCTCTTTGTTAATCCTCCTTTTCTGCCTGCTGTTACATCCTGCCCGAGCACAATACTGGGACTTTGCAGTGGGCACTGGAATCAGCGGTTATGCAGGTGACCTTCGCCCAGATTTTGGCTTTCAAAAACTGAATCCGGTTGGGTACGGCTGGATAAAATACAACGTAACCCCCCATTGGGGATTTCGCTTTTCGATCCTCAATACGCAGGTCGAAGCCGCTGATGCCGATGCCCCCTATGTGTGGATGCGCAACCGAAATTTGAATTTTGTGTCAAACATCACTGAAACCTCTGCTCTGGCGGAGTTCAATTTTTTCAAATACATCACCGGACAAAAGCGGCACAAGCATACCCCTTTCATTTTTTCAGGATTATCGCGATTTCGGTTCGACCCAACAGCCATCGTGGATGGACAAAAAATAGAACTTCGACCACTCGGTACAGAGGGACAGGGTTTGGATAGTTTTCCAGGGCGATCGATTTATGGTCAATATGCACTTGCTATTCCCTTTGGGATCGGCTATCGCTACAATTTCAAAGGGATGCACTCACTCAGTTTTGAAATCACAGGACGATACGCATTCACCGATTATTTAGATGATGTGAGCCTGACCTACCCAGGCTATACATATATGTCACAGTCCCGCTCACCGCTTGCTGCACAGATGTCTGATCGATCTGAGGAGTTGGGATTGCCACGCAATATCGCAGGCGCACAACGAGGTATTAATTCCTACAACGATATCTATTGGTATGCAGGGGTTAGTTATATCCTGACCCTGAAGACGGGCCGATGTTTCGGTATGGAGCAGAGATGAAGAATAGGGGAGGGGTGACGACGGTATGACTGCGGCTGACTTTATTGATCGGCAAAAACTGCCCAAGCATATTGCCATCATCATGGATGGTAATGGCCGTTGGGCGCGTGCACAGGGCATGAAGCGAATTTTTGGACATCGGGAAGGCGTCCGTGCAGTCAGGGAATGTGCAGAGGCTTGTGCCGAATTGAAGATACCCTATTTGACGCTTTACGCTTTTTCGGCTGAGAATTGGTCGCGCCCAAAGGAGGAGGTCAATGCCCTGATGCATCTGTTGGTAGATACAGTCACTTCTGAAATGGACACCTTTAAACGCAACAACATCCGCTTAAATGCGTTTGGGGCACTGAATGATCTCCCTGATTATTGTCGAAGGGGATTGTCGAACGCCATGAACGAAACAGCCCATCACACCGGACTTACCCTTAATCTGGCCCTCAGCTACTCAGCTCGCAATGAACTTGTGAATGTGGTTCGTACGCTGGCCGAAAGAGTACAATCCGGGAATCTAAAACCAGAAGACATTGATGCGGAGCAAATTGCCGCGTCGACCTACACTTCGGGGATGCCGGATCCTGAACTGATGATCCGAACCAGTGGTGAACAAAGAATCTCGAATTTTCTTTTGTGGCAACTGGCTTATGCCGAATTGTATTTTACGCCTGTGATGTGGCCCGATTTTAAAAAGGAGCACCTCTACCAAGCCATTTCCGAATATTTGACTCGAGAGCGTCGGTTTGGTAAAACAGGAGAGCAAATTCAGAAATTCTGATGTTCCGCTGCACTGTAGTTTCCATTTACTTTTCGGTGCTTTTTTCGGTGCTTTTTGCCGTACCGATGAACG
>CAIVQI010000064.1 GCA_903908015.1 uncultured Bacteroidota bacterium | reverse complement strand
GGCGTTTGTTGGGCGTTGTCGTAGACTACCTGTCCACCTACAGCACGCCCTGTGATGCTGCTGTCTACCCCTACCCTGATGGTGTCTGAGCGCACGCATCCATTTCCAGAGGTTACCGAAAGCACATACTCTGTTGTGACCATCGGCGAGGCGACTGGATCCAGCGTGGAGGCGCTGCTCAGGCCAGTCGTAGGGCTCCAACTGTACTGCATGGGCAGAGTCCCGCCGCTGATTCGCGCCTGCAAGCGAATGGAGGAGCCGGGCGCGATGGTTACATCCGGACCGGCCTGAACCAATGGCGCAGGATTTACAATAACCGCTGTGATCGCCGTGAGGGTACAAGCTGCGGAATATACATACACCCTATACTGGGTGGTGGATAATGGGCTCGCTACGGGTTGTGCGACGTTGGGGTTGCTCAGGCCTGTTGTGGGCATCCACTGGTAAAATACCTGCTGTCCGGAACCCAGGTAACCGCTGTAGTTGGCTGTGAGTGTGGTTGAGGAACCCTGACAAATCACTCGCGATGAGCCTGTTGTGACTCGCTCTACGATAACAGTAACGCTGGCCGATGCCGTGCACCCCTGCGCATTCGTCCCGGTGACCCGATATACCGTGGTTTGCACGGGTGAGGCAAATACCAGCGACCCGGTATTGGTTGAAAGTCCCGTCGCAGGTGAGCCGTTGGCCAGTGACCATGTATAACTTTGGGCGCCGAAAGCCTGAATCGCTACTGCTGTGGAGCCTGGACAATAATTGATGACCGTGTCTGAAAGGCCCAACACCGGGGGCGGGTTGACCGTAACACGAACCGTATCGGTAGAAACACACCCATTGGCGCTGAAACCACTCACTACATACACCGTGCTCGCTGCTGGGCTCGCCACGGGATTGGGTGATGTCAGAGACGACAAGCCGGTTGCTGGTGTTCCATTGGCCAATGTCCAGTAGTATTGTAGCGCCCCGGAGGCCGAAAGGACGGCACTCCCCCCAGAACAAATGATTTGGTCTGGCCCAGCCGAAACCGGGGTTGGCTGTATCACTTCCACCTGAACAGTATCAAAACTACTACAACCTACCGCATTGATGATTTCTACCCAAAAGGTACTGGTTGACGTGGGAAACACTTGAATGGTGGCCGTGGTATCGCCCGTATTCCAGTGATAACGAACCCCCCCACTGGCTGATAGGCTTGCGGTGGTACCGTAGCAAATTTGTTGATCCAAACCCGCACTTCCCTGGGTAGTAGTGTAGATGGTCATGAATGTCTGGGCCACTAGTACACATCCATTGACATTGACCGTATAGGTGATTAAACGCGTTCCAGCACCCAGGACCGGATAAAGTTGATTGCCAATGACCCCACTTCCGCTAAAAACTCCGCCTGAAGGGTTCGCCTGAAGGGCGTATGGAGCATCAGCCGTACAAAGGAATGGCAGGGGCAGGATTTCGATTTGGGGAGATCCATTCAGAAAGACCCCACCCGGGATGAATGCACTGGGTAGTGGTTGATCGAAACGGGAGAACCACTGGAAACTTTGAGGGAGGCTGTCTGGTGTAAAGTTGGAACTCGCTTGTACACTAAAATTTGGCTGCAAAATGGTCATCCAGGTTCCTGGCAAGTATCCAGATAAGCCACTTCCAGACAATCGAATCCGACCCGGTGTGGTCTGGATGTTCACCCTGCCAACCAAGGAAGGGTGCAATTGGCCCAAGCTTTGTAGAAGAACCGTATTCGGATTGTAGGTGATGATCAGATTAAATGAATCGACTGCTTGCGCTTGTGACAATCGAATCGGTATTTGCACAGCACCACCGGGACAAGCTCCTATGCTGTCTATTTTGAGGGTGACAGGCGCTTGGTTGCTCAAAACTGTGATTACGGCTTCATTGGATACCTGTGTAGATGGGCAAGTACCGAACAAAACGGCTCTGTATCTCGTCTGGTTCAAGCTGTCGGGTGTGTTGGTAATAAACAAGGAGTCTGACCCTACCCCTTGATATAGTCCACCGTTGCTCAAATTCACCCATATTCCCTGGGAGCGCTGTTGCCATTGGATGGCTTGAACATTCTGTGCTTGAACGATGAAGACCCCTGTTTGTCCGGCCGTAACTGTGGTATTGGCTGGCTGTAGCGTTACTGTTGGACGGTTCCCGGGTGCAATGATTGCCCCTGATCTATAAGAAACCCTGTGGATCAGTAATTCAGGCAAAGGGGTAGAGATTCCCAATACGCCCGGTGGTGGAATTTGCCACTGTAACTGAAAATTTCCTTGCGACATAACCACTAATCGTAGGGTTAACAAGGTGTCGCCATTCATGGTCAACGGGTTGGCGGATTGTCTGCTGATGTAAACAATGCCATTCTGATGATTTAATATAACACCAGATTGGGGAGAGGCGGTGTACGATAACAAGCTTAGGGCTGTTGTATCGTAGATGAATTCTGCCTGTATGATGCCGATCTGGGAGGAGCTAGAGATCCTGATGGGTAGGTTTAGCGTATCGCCCGGACAAGCTGTGATGATCGGTAGTTCTAAAATAATGCTGTCGTGCATGGGATGCACACTGAGGAGTACAGGGCTGCTGTAAACAATACCCTGGCACCCACTGGCCTTTAACCTATATTCAGCATTGTGAAGTGATGCCAGGCCCAGGAATCTTAAATTGGGGGTAGCGGTGCCCCTATACGGATGCTGCTCGAGCAAATCCTCCCATACATTGCCTTGCTTGCGCTGCCAACGGTAGTTTCGTGCACCGAATACTTCTGCCGTAAATACCCCGGAATCGTTTAAAAGCACCTGAAGTGATACGGGCTGTTGGAGTACGAATAAGGAATCCTGATCGACATATAGGTTTAAGGTAATGAGACTATCACAACCGGACTGATTAATAAGTAATATGTGGTATACGCCGCTTGCATTAAATGACTGGGGACCAATCGTGTACTGAAGGGGTGCGCAAATGGTGTCTGTTATGGAGGTGAATGTGGGTAGGTTGACTGTTAGCTGCAACGTGATCACGCTATCGCACCCGGCCGCATTGGTGAGGTTTGCGGTGTAGGTTCCTGTTGTGCTGAGTGATTGTCCGTTGAACTCGTAGGTCGCAGGCGCACAGATCGTGGCGGTGATGCTGCTCGTGCTCGGCTGGTTGACCGTCAACTGCAGCGTGACCACACTATCGCAGCCCACCGCATTGGTGAGGGTTTCGGTGTAGGTACCAGTCACGCTGAGCCACTGTCCGTTGAAGTCGTAGGTCACGGGTGCACAGATCGTGGCAAAAAGGACACTCGTGCTCGGCTCATTCACAATCAGATTCAGCGTGATAACACTATCGCAGCCCACCGCATTGGTGAGGGTTGCGATGTAGGTGCCAGTCGTACTGAGTGTTTGTCCGTTGAACTCGTAGGTCGAAGGCGCACAGATCGTGGCGGTGATGCTGTTCGTGCTCGGCTGGTTGACCGTC
>CAIVQI010000063.1 GCA_903908015.1 uncultured Bacteroidota bacterium | reverse complement strand
CGATAACTTGAAGGTCGATTGATGGCAAGGCCAGCCTCCCCTTCGCCCACAGCATCACTCTTGCCCGAAACTGCTGTGATGCTCGGGGTTATCATTCCATCCCTGGGGGAGTCCTTATGCAGTGAGCACCTCGATGAATTGGCATTTTTGGCCAAAACTGCTGGAGCAACGGTGCAAAAACGCTTTGTTCAACGTTTGCCTGCTCCCGATTCCCGCACCTACCTGGGTTCGGGGAAAATTAAGGAGGTTGAGGAGTATGTGCGGATGGAGCACATCGACCTGGTGTTGGTCGACGATGAATTAAGTCCCGCACAACTGCGTAACCTCGAACGATTATTCAATCCCGACCTCTTGGAGGCTCGTGTTAAAATCCTAGACCGAAGCACATTGATTCTGGATATTTTCGCCTCCCGCGCCCGTTCGGCGCAAAGCCGTACACAGGTCGAATTGGCGCAGCATGAGTACCTGCTCCCACGCCTCACCCGAATGTGGACCCACCTCAGCAAACAAAAAGGGGGGATTGGCATGAAGGGCCCCGGGGAGAAAGAGATTGAAACGGACCGGCGTAACATACGATACCGAATATCCCTGCTCAAGGAGAAATTGGTCGACATCGAACGGCAGCACATCACCCAAAGGAAAAACAGGGGGAAAGTCATCCGCGTGGCCCTTGTTGGCTATACGAATGTGGGCAAATCATCGTTGATGAATGAGCTCAGCAAATCAGAGGTTTTGGCGGAGAATTTGTTGTTCGCCACCCTCGATGCAACCGTCCGTAAAGTGGTTATCGACTTCACCCCTTTTCTTCTTTCCGACACCGTTGGATTTATCCGAAAACTCCCACATCACCTCATAGAGTCTTTTAAAAGTACGCTCGATGAAGTCAGGGAATCAGATATTTTGGTGCATGTGGTGGATGCCTCTCACCCTGGACACCTTGCCCAAATGAATGTGGTTCAGCAGACGCTTTACGATTTGGGGGTGCGCGACAAGCCCATGCTCACGGTCATGAACAAAATAGATTTGATCCCTTCAGATGTTGCGTCGGATGCTGCATGGCCTGAAGGCAGGGATATTGGTCATGGTCAACCGAATTCAGACCATGGTCCGGTTGTATCCGTATCCGTGAGAATGCGTACGGGCATGGAATTACTTCGCACTGAGTTGGTTCGCATGGTGAAGGAAGCCTGGATGATCCGCTACCCACACCAACACGACTTTTATTGATTTCGATCAATCAAACTCTTTCGCTATTCCTGCTACATCATTCAAAATGTAATTCAACATTATAATTTAAATAATATGTTATATAACAGATTTGTCATGAAAAATTTTTGGATTTTCCTCTTTTTTCTTTCCATTTTGGGGCCATTGACCTCCTGCGTTGGTCTTAAACGGCACAAGGAACTGGAGCGCAGTCACCAAGCGATTGCGGCGCTCAACGACAGTTGCCAAGCGAAACAGATTCGGCTAACCGGACAATTAGATGTATTGGAACAACGCTTCAATTCAATGCAGAAAGTAAATCAGGGTTTGATGCGCGATACTGCGCGGCTCAATAGCGACTTGAAGGCAGCCAGGCAGCGCATCGAACAGCTCGATCAACAAAACAATGAACTTGCGCGTACCTCTGACATTCTGCGAAAAGGCAGTGCAGCCGAACAGGATCAATTACTCAAAGAGCTAAGGGAAACTGAAGCTACACTGAGAAAAAGGGAAGAAGATCTGGTCCTGCTCGAAAAAGATGTTCGTAGTCGCGAGGCACGCATTCAAGAGATGCAAAGCATGATGGATGCTCAGGCCCAAACCCTCAATAATTTGAGACAAACGATAAGTAAGGCCCTACTTGGCTTTGAAGAAAGCGGACTCACCGTGCGGGAGCAAAACGGCAGGGTTTACGTCTCTTTATCCGAAAAACTCATGTTTAAGGTGGGTAGTGCTGATGTAGACCCAAGGGGGCGACAAGCCATACAGGAACTGGGGAAGGTTTTGGCGGGCAATCCAGACATCAATATCATGGTGGAAGGTCATACCGACGACCAGGGGGGCGATGCTTTGAACTGGGATCTAAGCGTGCGACGCGCCACAAGTATTGTAAAAATTCTTGTTGAAAACCCGCAAATTGAACCCCATCGCATAACCGCTGCCGGTCGTGGCAAACATTTGCCCCTTGAACAGGGTAAATCGAACGAGGCCCGCACCCGAAACCGCCGCACCGAGATAATCCTCACTCCCCAACTCGACCTGCTGTTTCAATGGCTTGAAACGCGCTGATGCGGTCTTTAGTCGTTGTGCTTTCGGCATCGTGCTTCATCAACTGTCATAGCCCCCTGAATGGTTAGAAAAACTAAACCAATCGCCCGAAAATCGGTGAATATTCCATGCAAACCCTAGACGTCTATGAAAATCCAGTTGAACAGCACAAATCAAAGGGAAAGCTTCCGGGTTCTTGGGCTCATGTCGGGAAGTTCACTCGACGGAATCGACTGGTGCATGGCTCAATATGTTCATGAAAACGACAAGTGGACATTCGATATTGAAGGCTGCGGCATGCTGCCCTACCCAAAAGAATTGGCGGACCGCCTTACCCACGCCCACTTGCTGCCGGTTCACGAGGCTATGTTGCTGCAACATGAATTCAGTAAACTCAGTACCACCGCCGCTCAAGCGGGCATCGATCAATTTGGAAATCCCCAGTTAATTGCTGAACACGGACACACCCTGGTGCACCGTCCTGAACTGGGCTACACCTGGCAAATGACGGCGGCTCCCATGCTCGCAGCACGACTGCGTATTCCCGTCGTGGGTGATTTCCGTCGCGTCGATGTAGCGTTGGGTGGACAAGGAGCACCGCTTGTGCCATACGGTGATGCCTTGCTGTTTTCTGAATATTCCGCCTGTCTCAACCTGGGTGGAATCGCCAATTTATCCTATGATGAAAAAGGCAAACGGATTGGGTTTGATGTCTGTTTTGCCAATCAGGTACTCAACCGACTGGCACAGAACCTGGGTCTCCCCTTCGATGAAGGGGGGTCAATAGCGGCCAGGGCCCAAAAAGCGGCTGATGAATCGGTACGCGCTCACGTGGCGAGGGCACTATCGGAATGGGCGCAAAACGACCTATCGCGTCCCTTCCCCCCACCTTCCCTCGGCCGCGAAACACTCGAAACAGACATTATACCGCGATTGAGTTCAACCGATCTATCATCTGAAGTATTGCTTTGGGCATGGTGTGCGCATATTGCCCAGTGCGTTTCACACTATCTCCAATTCAAGGATGTAAAAGGGAAAATTCTGGTGACCGGCGGAGGCGCCTTCAACCAATTTTTGATGGATTGCCTGAGGTCTGGCCGTGACGAGCACAATCATTGGGAGGTGGGCTCAAAAGAACTGATTACGCATAAAGAGGCCCTGCTCTTCGGTTTTTTCGGTCTACTGCGCTACTTAGGTCGCCCCAATGTGGATGCCACTTATACAGGTTCGGCGGCCGCCCACAGTGCTGGCTGCGTTTATGAACCATTCCTATAAATACCCTACTTTTGGTCCAGATCAGCCTATTTGAAGATGACGGGCACCCAGCAAAAAGGCAACCATCGACCTCATCCAACTGAAATGAACGACCTTACAGAACGTCTACCCGAAGAAAAATCCAATCGACGAGCACTGGTCACCGGCGGTACAGGCTTTATTGGCAGCCATCTGGTGAAGAGGTTACTAGACGCAGGGTACACCGTGCGGGTGATGGCACGACATCCTGATCGAAACAATGAACACAGACAATTATCTGCCCAACAAATTGAAACTGTAGAGTGGATTGGCGCCTCCCTCGCTGATCATGATCAGATCGCAGCTTGCCTGAAGGACGTAGATGTGGTCTTTCATTGCGCTGCCCGCATTTCTTTTCACGCTCTGGATCGCGAAACACTTTACAAGACGAACGTCGCTGGTACCGCCCGACTGGTGGACGCGTGTTTGGAAGCAGGTGTAAAGCGCTTGATTCACTTGAGCAGCGTAGCGGCTTTAGGACGATCGTCACGGGAAGATGGCATGGTGGATGAATTTGCTGAGTGGGATGAGAAAAACAGTCCCACTATCTATGCACGCAGCAAATTTTTGGCCGAATTGGAGGTGTGGCGTGGACAAGAAGAAGGCCTGGAGGTAGCCATGGCCCACCCAAGCATTGTTATTGGTCCTGGTAAAATCGACCATCGGGGCAGCAATCGCTTCTATCAGATGGGTCGACAGGGAATGCCCATTTATCCCACCGGTTCAGTAGGTTTTGTAGATGTGCGTGATGTGGCGGAGGTATTGTACCGCCTTGACAGCGACGCCTTGATGGGACAAAAATTCGTATTGAATTCGGTGAACCTCTCCTATCGGGCTTTTTTTCAGGAAATGGCTGATCGAACTGGATCGCGTCCGCCCCGCTATCCGCTCCCCTACCTCCCCGCCATGGTGATGGCCTCTGCTTTGGAATGGCTTTCCCGATTACTACACAAACGCTTCCCGCTCACACGCGAAACCATTAGGGCAGCTTGTTCTCATACTCAATATGACGGACGCGCGGTACTCAAAGCCATACCAGATTTTCAATACCGTGACTTTTCCGACACGTTAAACGACGGTCTGGATTTCAATAAAAAGAGTTAGACCAGTCTGGATTTCAATAAATGTACCCAAACTGCGCGTGGTTTACCTCAATTGAAATGGCTAGAGGTTCTGAATCCATTCAAACAATCCAAAGAAAACAGCCAGCCAGATCAGGCCTTTGATAAAAAAGAACAAGAAACCCCACCACCCTATTCGCTTCAGCCAAGTCATCATTTTG
>CAIVQI010000062.1 GCA_903908015.1 uncultured Bacteroidota bacterium | reverse complement strand
TTATGAAAGTAGTAGTTGTGGGCACCGGATACGTGGGTTTGGTGACGGGAACTTGCTTCGCAGAAGTGGGAATTGATGTGACGTGTATCGACATCGATCAGAAGAAGATTGATGGATTGAAAAATGGGGTGATGCCCATTTATGAGCCCGGATTGGAAGAAATGGTGAAGCGTAACCATGCGCAGGGACGCTTGCACTTTGGCACCTCACTTGCGGAGGCGCTTCCAGGTGCTGAAGTAGCCTTTATTGCTGTGGGCACCCCGCCTGGGGAGGATGGCAGTGCAGATTTGAAATACGTTTTAGCAGTGGCCCGCGACATTGGCCAGCATATGACCGACTATTTGGTAGTGGTTACCAAATCGACTGTGCCTGTGGGCACGAGTGAAAAGGTACGCAAGGCATTGGCAGAGGCCATAGAGGCCCGCAAGGAGCCACTGAACTTCGACGTGGCATCCAATCCAGAGTTTTTGAAGGAAGGCGCGGCGATTGAAGACTTTTTGAAGCCCGATCGCATTGTGGTGGGCACGAGCTCGAAACGGGCCGAGGAAACCCTTGGAAAGTTGTATAAGCCATTTACCCTCAATGGGCATCCGGTTGTGTACATGGATATCCCATCAGCTGAAATGACCAAATACGCGGCCAATGCCATGTTGGCCACCAAAATCAGTTTCATGAACGATATCGCCAATTTGTGTGAGTTGTTGGGTGCTGATGTGAATTTGGTGCGTAAAGGGATTGGAAGTGACCCACGAATCGGACATCGATTTATCTATCCAGGTGTAGGCTATGGGGGAAGTTGTTTTCCTAAAGACGTGAAGGCTTTGATCCGCACTGGACGTGAAAACAACTACACTTTGCGCATACTGGATGCCGTAGAGGCAGTGAATGATGACCAGAAAATGGTATTGTCGACCAAGGTTTTAGGTCATTTTGGCGAAGATTTGAAGGGCAAGAATTTCGCGGTTTGGGGGCTTAGTTTCAAGCCCCGTACCGATGATATGCGAGAGGCGCCATCGGTGGTCATCATTCAGGAATTGTTGGCGCGCGGCGCCCGTGTGCGTGCCTATGATCCGGTCGCTATGGAGGAAGCCCGTCATCAATTGGCCGACTCCATTGCTTACGCCAAAGATCCCTACGACGCCCTATTGGATGCGGATGCGTTACTTTTGGTGACTGAATGGCCGGAGTTTAGGGTGCCCAATTTTGAGGTGGTGAAAAAACTGATGCGCGGTCATGTGGTGTTTGATGGCCGCAATCAATATGATCGTCATGAATTGCGTGCCATGGGCTTTTCTTATTATGGAATTGGTCTGCATTAAGCAATGAGTCGTTTGGTTTGGGCGGGGCTTCTGTTACTGGCTTCTTTCGGGTCTATATTAACTTCTTGCCAGCAAAAGGGAGGGAAGAAGGTGGACCTTCCTGAGCCACGGGAGTCCATTGTCGGGAGAATTGATAGCCTGGAACGGGTGTTGTTGAACGAGGATGTGGCCCTGAATGATGCTGCGGCCGCTCAGGTGATCAAGGATTATTTGGGTTTTCAGGAGCGCTGGCCAGATGATCCCAAGTGCCCAGATTATTTATTTAAGGCAGCCGATGTGATGCGTGGGATGTATCGTGTAGCGGATGCATGTACGGCGCTTGACCTGTTGGTTCGTCGTTATCCTCAATCACCCCAAGCCCCGGAAGCATTGTTTTTTGCCGGATTTATGCTGCACAACGACATCAGCGAGCATCAGAAAGCGCACGAGTATTTGCAGCGGGTGGTGGATGAATATCCCTTGCATCCGCGTGCCGTTGAGGCACGACAAATGATTCAAGTGATGGGTATGGATGAGCAGGATTTGTTGCGGTACCTGGAAGAGAACGGGTCTAAAGACAGTATCCCTTCTTAAGTGGCTTTAGGTAGTAAATCGGCAGATTTTAGGCAGGACTAGCAGCTTTTGGCAGGTCAAGCAGCTTTTAGACGGACGCCTCCTCCATTAAGGTTTGAACGAGCAAACCCCTTCTATGATTCGGTCTTGAATGGCTGGGGTTAATTCGCTGTGCATGGGAAGAGAAAAAACGGTATTGCACAAGCGGCGCGTCACGGGGTATTCACCGGCTTGTTTGTATGCCTTTTGCTCATTGAGGGGAACTGGGTAATAAATCATGAGCGGGATGTCCAATTGGGAAAGGTGGTCGCGTAGTTGATCGCGAGATACACCTGAAGCGAGTTGGAGGGTGTATTGGTGAAAGACATGGGTCGACCAAGGGGCTGTGGATGGGCAGGTTAACCATTCAATTTTAGAAAATTCCTTGTTGTAGTACATAGCCGCTTCGTTTCGTGAGCGGTTATAGCGGTCGAGATGCGGTAGTTTAGCCCGCAATATGGCGGCCTGAATCGAGTCTAAGCGCGAGTTCACCCCGACCTCATCATGATAATATTGTATGCGTTGTCCGTGGTTGCACACCATTTGAAGGGTATGGGCCAGTTCGCTGTTTCGCGTAAACAATGCCCCGCCATCGCCGTAGCACCCCAGGTTCTTGCTCGGAAAAAATGATGTGCATCCGATGGTTCCTATGGTCCCTGCCTTGCACACCTGTCCATCGGCATAAAGATAGTCAGCCCCGATGGCTTGGGCTGTGTCTTCAATCACAGCGATTCCATGTCGCTCGGCCAATGTCATCAGGGGCGCCATATCCGCACATTGTCCGAAGAGGTGCACCGGCACAATCGCGCGGGTGCGGGGGGTTATGGCAGCCTCAACAGCCTTTAAATCGAGGGTAAAATAATCGGGGTACACATCCACCAAGACCGGTTTGAGTTGCAGGAGTGCGATGACCTCTGCGGTGGCAACATAAGTGAAGTTCGCAGTAATGACTTCGTCGCCCGGTTTCAGATTGAGTGCCATCATAGCAATTTGCAGGGCGTCTGTACCATTGGCGCATGGGATGACGTGTGCATCCCCCAAATATTGGCT
>CAIVQI010000061.1 GCA_903908015.1 uncultured Bacteroidota bacterium | reverse complement strand
TGGCTGAAAGAGTCAATGATGGGGTCAGAAAACGCTTCATCACGGATCTTCAGCACACGATCAACCCGGGTATCGCCGTTGATTGTGACCCGTTCAATGCCCAATTCTTTAAGCAGGGCAGCTGATTCTGCATTCAAAACAAAAAAATGGGTCACTGCTTCCAGCATCTCACCCCAAAATCGGGCGGTAGGCTTTCGAAAAAAGGGTTGTTTGCGGCGAAAAGGTGCGGAAACCACCCACAAAGGGATGCCTGCACGTCGGTGTGCCTGATAAAAGTGGTACCAATACTCGTATTTCACAAATAAGCTGAGGTCGGGACGCACCACCTCCATCCAGCGATCCACATTTGCGGTCTGGTCGACCGGCAGAAAAACAATGCCGTCTGCTCCCGAATAGTTTTTGTGCAGCTGGTATCCAGAGGGTGAATAGAAACTCACCAATATATTGAGGTCGGGAATTCGTTCCCTTAACGCATCAAGAATGGGGCGGCCTTGTTCAAACTCACCTGCAGAGGCCGCATGAAGCCACAGCACGCGTCTTCCCCCTCGCTTTTTTTGCCAATCCGTTAAGTCAGACCACACTTGTTTTCGTCCGTATACCCACTGACGTGCTTGCTGGTTCCCCAACAGCGCGGCGAATCGAACCACCGCTCCATATACCCGTATACCTAGATCATATAGCCACACCATAAACTCGTCAACCTAAATCGTACATCCACCTCATCGAAGATCAAAAAAAGTTAACCTCCTTTTCGGCCCTTCGGTATAGGGGCAAAATCCAGCCCACACGGAGCCCCCAAAGTGCATCGCGTCGCAGTCGGTGGTCGGGTAGACCCGTATCGTAGTTGACCGTGCGCCTGTTTCGGGTTTGTGCCACATGCCCCTCCAACCTGATAAAATAATTGATTCTCCGGTTTGGGGCATAGTGGAGATAGCCCAAGGCGGGACTCACACAAAGACCGTTGCTGAGCCGGTCGTAGCCGCGTTTGTATTCGGCCGACAACTGTGGGCTGTTCAGTACGGGCGTCTCAATTCTGATCTTGTGTTGCATCAGGCCGAATCCCAGTTCCATGCTAAACCCCCGGTTGGGCCGGGCAGGGTTTATGGGAATCAAGTGGCCGATGCGGACCGACATCAACCAACCAAACATCCGCAGACGGTAGTCTTCGAACACCCCATCGCGCGTGATGACGTCGCCTGATTCGGTGGCAATATTGGAGAAAATGTCTTGCTCCCGCACACTGTTGCTGAATAAATGGGTGATGTTGCCCCCCATAAGCCACTTGCCGCGGACGATTCGACCAAATTCGAGGCCAACTTGTCCGGCCGCTCCAAAACGCTTCGCTAGATCACCCGCTGGCAGGAGGATCCCCATATGGGTCTGCACCGAACTGATGCTCAGGGGTGTGGCCGCGATGACAGGCTTTCGGAGATTCGGTAGGTATGGGGCCGCTTTTGTAGGATTGTTTGGATGTGGCTGTGCGGATATGGGTTGCGTATCCGCATCCGAGCCTCCAGAAGATATTGTTTTGGCAGAATCTGAAGGGGCCGGTTTAGTCAGAGGTTGTAGTGGTGAATTTTGACCCATGCAGGGTGGTATCGGCAGGCAAATAGCCACAATCAAACACATCAAGCCCAAACGGCAGCCCCAGTAAATTGAGGAAAATGACACATCAAAAAAGGGCATGATTTTGTGTTTTTGGTAGGGATTTGGATGAACCATCAGCTTAGTTGGCCCATGGCAGAAGAATACGCATGCAGGTCCCTTTGCCAGGCTCCGACCGCTGCACAAATATGCGGCCTTTGTGATATTTTTCAACAATCCTGCGCGCCAAGGCCAATCCCAAGCCCCATCCACGCTTACGCGTGGTGATCCCTGGCTGAAAAATCGACATATGTTGGGTAGCGGGTATGCCCCTTCCGGTGTCAATAACATCACAGACGACTTGTCGTCCCTGCTTTCCCAGCACCACGCGCAGTGTTCCTTGTCCACCCATCGCATCCACCGCGTTTTTGGTCAGGTTTTCTACGACCCATTCAAACAACGCTTGGTTCAACATCACGGGAAGCGCGGCGTTTCCTTCAGTCAACTCGATACGGGCATTGCCACCTATGCGGCCATCGAGGTAAGCCAGCGCGCGGCGTACGGAATCACGCAAATCCATTTTTTCAAGGCTGGGTGTCGATCCGATGCGCGAAAATCGCTCTGTAATGGTCTGAAGCCGTTCCAAATCGCGCCCCACTTCGGAGGTAATTTGACCCTGAAAGGGATCCCCCGTTTCTTCAGCTTGAGCCTTCAACACCTCATGCCAAGCCAGAAGACTGCTGATGGGTGTGCCGAGTTGGTGGGCAGTTTCCTTGGCCATCCCCACCCACAGAAATTCTTGTTCGTAGCGTCGGTTGAGGCTGAAGGCGAGGTAACTCACCATCAGAAACACCACAATCAACCCCAGCTGGAGGTAGGGATACAGGCGAAGTTGACGCAGCAAACGGGAATCTTTGTAGAAGACGTATTGGCGGAGGCCTTCGGCCGGTTCAATGGCAATGGGCGCATGCTGGCCCCGCATCGTAAGGAGTTCGCTTTGCAAGTAACCCGGATGTCGCAACTGCGACGAATCGATGTTGATGGCTGATAAAATCCGAAACTGATCATCGGTGAGGATTACCGGAATCTGGGTGTTATCGCGAATCACATCCAGCAAAAAATCCACGTTTTGTTCGTCCAAGGCCCCACCAGACCCTAGTTCCTTGGTCGCTCGCGACCACATTTGAATCTTTTTCTCCTCTTCTGTACGCAGTTGGCGTACCACCCGCTCTGTGTAAATCAGCGAAAACACCCCCAGGAGCAAGGCGCAGACCAGCAACACAATTTTCCAGTTGTTTTTACGGTAATAGGCGGAGATCATGGAGATGGGCGTTCAAATATACGCCCAAACAACGGAACTGAAGGATAACTATTGCCGTGCCAGCGCGCGCAGGGTTTTCAACATGGAATCAGGTGTCACAGAAATGCTGTCGATGCCCTCCTCCACCAAAAACTCAGCGAAATCCGGGAAGTCCGATGGACCTTGTCCACAGATTCCGACTTTGGTTCCATGTTCGTGCGCGGTACGGATGAGGTGCGCGATGGCCCGCTTCACCGCCGGATTGCGCTCATTGTAGAGGTGGGCCACAAGCGCCGAATCGCGGTCGAGGCCCAGCATGAGTTGGGTGAGGTCGTTGGAACCAATCGAAAAGCCGTCGATATGAGGGGCAAATTGATCGGCCAGCAAGATGTTGGATGGCAATTCCGCCATTAAGTAGATTTCCAATCCGTTCTCTCCTCTTTTGAGACCAAAATCGGCCATGGTTTCATACACCTTCAGCAATTCTTCCACCGTGCGGCAAAAGGGAATCATCACCACTACATTGGTCAACCCCATTTTTTCCCGTACCCGTTTGATGGCTTTGATTTCCATGCCGAATGCCTCGCGGTAGCCAGGGGCATAATAGCGCGATGCCCCGCGCCACCCGATCATGGGGTTTTCTTCATCGGGTTCGAAGTGATTGCCACCGAGGAGGTTTTTGTACTCGTTGGTTTTGAAGTCAGACAGGCGCACAATTACTTTATGGGGATGAAATGCGCAGGCAATCCGGGCGATTCCATAGCTGAGCTTCTTCACGAAAAAGGTTTCTTCATCGGGAAATCCCCTGATAATTCGTTCTATTTCGGCGGTGAGTGCGGGGTCATTGAGGCGTCGGTGTTCGAGTAGGGCCTGGGGGTGTACTTTAATGTAGTTGTTGATGATGAACTCCTCGCGGGCAAGGCCTACCCCGGCGTGTGGTAGCGCAGCGAACTTAAAGGCAATATCGGGGGAGGCCACGTTGAGCATGACTGGGGTCGACACCACAGGAACTTGGTCGAGTCGGGTCTCCAGTTTTTCGAAAGGAATTTGTCCGGAATAGACTTGTCCGGTATCACCTTCGCAACAGGCGATGGTCACTGATTGTCCGTCGCTCAGTATTTCTGTGGCGTTGCCGCAGCCCACAATGGCGGGCAACCCCATCTCTCGGGCCACGATGGCTGCGTGACACGTTCTACCCCCTTTGTTGGTCACGATGGCCGATGCTTTTTTCATGATGGGCTCCCAATCGGGGTCGGTCATCTCGGTCACGAGCACGCTACCAGGCACAAATCCGGCTGCATCCGTACTTCCGTCACGCCCGTCGAGGCTATACAGCACCGAAACTTGCCCGGTCGCTGCACCGTCGCCCACGGCTATGCCGCTCACCAAGGGTTTTTTGTTGTGTTCGTGCAGGCGGTATTCGGTTAGTGTTTGTGTGTTCTTACGGGCATGAATGGTTTCCGGACGGGCCTGAACGATATAAAGTAGTCCACTAAGGCCGTCAATGGCCCATTCCACATCCATCGGACTCCATGCCCCTTTGCGCTCCGTGTAGTGCTCTTCGATTCTGCACACCCACCGGCCAATCTCAAGGGCCTGGTCGTCGTTGATGCTGAACCGATTCCGTTGCTCGGGGTATAGGTTTACGAGCTTCGTGGCTTTGCCTCCATCCTCTCCATACACCATTTTCTGATCTTTTTGCCCGATCTTCTTCTCCACGATCGATCGATGACCTTGCATGAGCGACGGTTTAAAAAGGATGAATTCATCGGGCGACACTGCTCCCTGCACCACCAATTCGCCCAGGCCATAGGATGCGTTGATGACCACCACATGGGGAAATCCACTTTCTGTGTCGAGTGAAAAAGCGACGCCGGAAGCAGATAGATCTGAGCGCACCATTTTTTGTACGCATACAGAAAGGGCGACATCGAAATGATCGAAGCCAAACTGCTGACGGTATACGATGGCACGGTCGGTGAAGAGGGATGCGAAGCAGTTGCGCACGGCGTCCAGCACGCCTTCTGGACCACGAACATTGAGGTAGGTCTCTTGCTGACCCGCGAAAGAGGCGTCTGGCAGGTCTTCGGCTGTGGCAGAAGACCGCACCGCCACATCGGTCATCTCCTGATCGTAGAGGGCCGACAACTCGAGGTAATGCTGGCGAATCGCAGTGCTGATGGCTTCAGGAAAAGTGCCGTTGCGAATCAACTGCCGCACCTGCGTGCCTTTTTTGCGCAGTTCAACCACATTTTCGGTGTCCATGCCCCCTACAATTTCCTGAATCCGAGCGCGTAAATGGTTGTGGTCGATATACTCTTCGTAGGCGTGCACCGTGATGGCGAAACCATCGGGTACCCGAATCCCTAAGTGGGATAGGTTCTGAATCATTTCGCCCAAAGAGGCGTTTTTTCCACCCACACGGGGCAAATCGGCCAGAGCGATGGCGCGTAGCGGCAAGATGTATTCCATAGATTGAAGTTTTATGCGGTGTTAAAATTAGCGCATAATTTTCTAATAGCGAAAATTCGCTAAAAGAATATTTTCACTTCAATCCGAATACTTGAATATGCAATGTTCCAGGTGATCGTTGACCATGCCCAAGGCTTGCATATAGGCATAGCAGGTGGTGCTCCCGACAAAACGAAAGCCCATTTTTTTGAGGGCCTTACTCATCGCGTCTGATTCAGGGGATCGCGCGGGTAAATCGCTGAGTTGTTTAGGGTGGTTCATCTGAGGCATTCCGCCCACAAAGCCCCACATAAATCGCGTGAAGTCGCCCTTCAACGGGAACTCTTTCAAATAAATTTGCGCATTTCCGATGGCAGCACGGATTTTTTGATGGTTCCGTACAATCCGTGGGTTTTGAAGTAAATTCTCGATGTCTTGTTCACTCATGTGTGCCATGGAACGGGCATCGAAGCCACAAAACGCATCACGGAAGTGCTGCCGCTTCTTTAAAATAATATGCCAACTCAGGCCTGCCTGAAAGGTTTCCAAAATCAGGTGTTCGAATAAATGATCATCATCGAACGAGGGACGCCCCCATTCATGGTCGTGGTATTGTGTATAGAGTTCATCAACCAAACACCAGCCGCAGCGGTCATTTTCAGATAACATTGTCATTGGGCATTATTTATTTTTGGAACATGAAAAATACCACTACTGTAATTGTAATTTTTGGCTTGATTTTGGCCACAGCCTGCCGCAGAGATTGCCCAAACCCCATTAGCCCAAGCTGCAGTGAAGTGCCGCCCGAGGGCGAATTATGCCAAGCCGCCTTTCAGCGGTGGTTCTACCAAAAAGAGAGCAACCGATGCGTGCAAATCAGCTACAGCGGCTGTTCTTCCAGAGGATTTGAAACGAGAGAAGCCTGCGAGGAATGCTTGTGCAAAGACCGGTAGTGGACATTCCTGTGGGGCCACTATCGGACCATAAATCTGCCCAGGTGGAGGCCTGAGGTCGATAACCATTCGAGGGTATACACACCCGGCGCGAGTGTGCGCACGTCCAGCTCGATGGAAGGCACGCTGATGTCAGTCGAAGTGGACGACAAAACGGACTTGCCGCTTAAATCCCGAATCACCCAACGGGCAGCGCAATCACCAGATGCGCAGGCCACCCGTAGGATACCTTCAGTGACTGGGTTCGGATAGACCAGAAGTCGGGGCAGGTCGGAAGATTCGCCCAATCCAGTGGCAAAGCTGAAACCTCCCGGACCCGAGCTGAACGAGTGGTTGAGTTGAATGGGACTGGTGGCTGTGAGGTCGACCCGTATTCTGTCCGAGTGTTCACCCGGATATTCGCAACGGATGTAGTAGGTGCCGAAAGGAAGGTTGTTGAAACTATAAACACCCTGCGCATTGGTGGCCACCGAGCGGTGAACGAGTGTCTGCTGAGAATTCAACAACTGAACCCAAACACCCGTGAGGGGATTGGCCAGACGGGGTAGGGTGCCTCCCACGCCTCCGCCCACACCGCCCGTACCCGTGCCCGGGTTCAATGTCTCCATCAAGTCAATCAACATAAAGGAGCTTGTGTTGGATAAGGTAAGGGTTGAGGCCTGCGACCAGGTAGTGGTATCACCAAAATAAGTCGGCAAGTAGTTTGCCGCATTTCCCGTACGCAGTATGGCCAATACGCTGTAGGTACCCGGTGTCACAGTGGTTTGGAATGGGGCGTAACCCGCACTATCGACCACCACAAGGGTGTCGATGGGGGTCCAAATGGCCTGAGGCGTGCCCTGTTGGGTGACCTGTATGACAATGACCTCAAGTGTATCCTGAAGCCCCCCGGCCCGGGGCAGGTAGCCCATGACCAAGCCGCTCAGGCTGGCACTGCTGCTGCCGCCACACGACATCTGGAAGATGATGGTTTGGGTTGTCGGCAGTAGCGTGGCCGTATCGCGTGCTGCCGTACCATTGCCGCAAGAGGCAGACGCCACCAAATAAGTGAGGGTGGATGAAGGGGTGAGGCTGAGGGTATCACTGAAAAACCCACCTGCGCCCGTTGTGAGCGTTCTCAGCGGTAGTGTTTGTCCGGGGCGAAAAATTCGTACCTGAACACCAGAAAGGCCATTTCCACTGGCATCGGTTAAGGTGCCTTGTAGGTTATATAACCGAGGCGTGCCCCCACCTCCACCCGTCCCGCAGGTCAGGTTCACCGTATAATTGGTGATGTTTGGCGTGTACGTCGCGTTGCCTGTGATGGGGCCAGAGGCGCATTGGGCCGTTACCAATATGGCCGTATTGGGAGAAATAATCGCAAATGTGCCTGTCACTGAATAATACCCGCTGCTGTCGGTGAAGTCGGTCAGAGGGGCGCCGCTTCCCAGAACTACCTGGACCTGAATTCCGCTCAGGGGCACACCGAGGTTGCTGCTCACAATTCCGGAGACCGTAACGGTTCGTGTTCCCCCTCCAGAATTTGCGCAGTTCAATTGAAAATTCAGGGATGTAGTTGTGGCAGAATAACCAACCGTATCGCCAGTTACTGTACCATTACCGCATGGCGCAACGGCGATCAGCCAACCCATGCCGGCTGGATTCAAAGGAAGAGCGAGCGTATCTGCGAAAAAGCCTCCAGATTGGGTCACCGTGCTGCCCACAATGGTGCCTAGGAGTGCATCCTGAAATTGCACAGTTTGTCCGGACAATCCAGTTCCTGATGGCCCGATTAAAGTGCCGGTAATATTGAAGAATTGTTGCGATCCACCGCCACTACAACTCAGATTGACAGTATACTGCTGAACATTAGGAGAATAAGTCGTGGTAGCGGTGACCGGGGATGAGGTGCACAGTGCCGTTACTGTAATCAGGTTGCTTGCAGTGGATGAGGGGAATGAACCCGAAACAGAGTAATAGCCAACGGTATCGGTGATGTCGTTCAGGGCTTGACCTGCACCAAGTATCACTTGAACCGGAACACCAGCCAATGGAATGCCATTTGCATCCACCACCGTACCCGAAACCACTGCGAATCGTGTGCCTCCTCCACCTCCACCACCACCGCTGTTGGGTGGGGTGCATTGCAGGGCAAATTGAAGCGATGTGGTCGTCGCGGTATAAGAAGCGGTATCACGCGCAACCCCACCCGCCAACAAACAAGGTCCGCTGGCCACAATCGTTGCACCCCCGGCCACCGTGGGTACCATCAGGGTATCAGCAAACCAACCCCCATTCATGGTGGTGGTGCTCCCCAACAATATGTTAGAGGGCCCGCCTAAATAAAATTGCACAGGCAACCCCGCCACATTGGTGCCGTTGGTATCGAGTAAACTGCCATAAAGAACAATGGACTGCATCGCGCCACCTGCGCCGCAGTTGATATTTAAAGTGTAAATCTGACTGACGGGATTGAACGGTGCAGAGGTAGTTACAGGAGCGCCGGTCGGACAAGTAGCGGTAGCGCTGACTGCTCCCTGTGAAATGATGGGCCTGGCGAGCGAAATATTGTAATTTCCCATCGAATCGGTGATGGTGGTGGCCGTAACCCCACTGGTGATCGCCACCACCACTGGAATGCCCGCGGTGGGCAGCTGGTTGAACAGCACTTGTCCGCGCACCGTTATGGTCTGCGCAGTGGCCGATAGGCCAATTACGGTAAAAAACAAAAAAGCCAGGCTGCTGCTGACCGCCAAACGAAGCGAAATAGGTAAGTGGTTCATAAGATTCAACTAACTCGTTAAAAATAGACCGGTAAGATTAAACTTCAAATTAAAAATCAGGCTTTTGTCCTTCTTTGAAAGAACACGCTGAATTTGTGATGGGGTGGTTTACTTATCTTTGAACAACAGAAAATGGGACTAATCCATCTTTATAAACCTATTAAACAGCCGGATCATGAAACGGATTGCTGCATTCTTAATCGCTACCATAGGCATTAGCCCTATGCTTCGCGCCCAGTGTCCACACAACCCCACCGTCACCCCCACCAATGTCATTTTGTGTCCGGGCGCTACCGATACGCTCCGTACACAGGTCTACGATGCCTATCAGTGGTACCGCGACGGGCAGCTTCTGGCAGGCGACACCCTGCAGTATCGGGTGGTCAGTGCCGTCGACGCCGGAAGTCAGTTCACCGTTCGGGCGCGCCTCAACGGTTGCGATGAACTCTCGCCTCCGGTGCTGGTCGATGGTTGGGTATTTTTGTTGCCCGTCGTAGTGACAGTGGGGTTGCGCGACACTTTGTGTTTGGGCCGCGACACCCTCATCCTGATCCTCATGCAGCCCTACACAACCTCCATCCAGTGGACACGAAACGGACAACCCATCCCCGGGGCCAACGATGATACGTTATTGGTAACCTCCTCCGGCGATTATTGCGTGTCAGGCGCCCCCGAAATTTGTCCCAATTTCCTTCAAACCCTGGGCGTGATTATGAGTTACACTTTTATTCAGTGTGGTCAGGGCACAAATGTGGACCCAGTGATGGATGCCGATAAACTATTGGTATTCCCCAACCCATGCAGAGAAATGCTTTGGGTTGATTTCAGTCAAACATCAAACCAACTGCTTCCTTGGAGAATATGGAGTACGGGTGGACGTTTGGTTGGCGGTGGACAGGTACACCCGGGTGAGGGCATCGACGTCCGGTATTTGTCGCCCGGCATCTATATGCTCGAGGTCAATCTCCTCAATCGAGTATATCGCCGCCGCTGGGTGAAACATTGAAAGTTTAGTAAAAAGAAGTTATTTTTTTGAAAACACAATTTTATTGCCCACCTTCCTCCTTATTGTAATCGTGTCGTTCTCCAGTTGCACCAGCATCAATAAAAGTCTGAGGGAGCCCAATGTTTTGGTTGAGTTTGATAAATCTGACTTCACATTTTCAGATCAGATGTCGGCCGAAGCAACTTCAACACGTATCCTTGGGCTCGATTTTGAGCGCTTGTTTATGGTAAAGACTGGAAGAGTAGAAAGCAGTTCTGCTGGCATCAGCCAGGCGTCGTTACCTGTTATTGGTAAAGCATTAAACGACCCTACAGCTAATTTTGCCCTATACGAAATGATGAACAACAATTCTGGTTATGACGTGATTTTGTATCCTCAATACACCACCAAAGTGGTTAAGCCGATTCTAGGGATTGGGTTCCTGATGCAGACCACAACAGTAAAGGCTACCGCCCGCTTAGGGAAGCTCAACAAATAGATCGATTCAAACCCGAAGGGAATTTATTTTAAAAGACCCATAGCAGCAACCCATCCCGTGCTCCAGGCTGACTGGAAGTTGAAGCCGCCGGTAACCCCGTCGATGTCGAGGACCTCACCGGCAAAGTACAACCCGGGCACATGTTTGCTTTGCATATCGGTGAGGTTCACGTCGCCCAGGTGCACCCCTCCCGCCGTCACAAACTCCTCTTTGAAGGTGGTTTTGCCCTTAGCCTCGTAGGTGTCGTGTGCCAGCAAGCCAGCCAAGCGGTTTATGTCTTTCTGTCGCACCTCCATCCAGCGTTTATCAGGGAGAACCCCCGCCCGTTCACCAAGAAATCGAGTGAGGCGGGTAGGCAACGGGAAAGGAAGGTACTGAACGGCAACTGCATGGGGTCGGTCCGACTGTTGCTGCAGCAGCTGATTCCGTATTTGTTCCTCGTGCAGCGACGGCAGCCAGTGAATGGCCACCGAAAAGTGATATTGCCGATCATGAAGCTCGCGTGCAGCCAGTGCGGATAGGCGCAACACAGCTGGCCCGCTGAGTCCCCAATGTGTGATCAACAGGGGTCCGGTGACTTCCTTTTTGAGTTCCGGCAATCGGATCCGTGTTTCAGGCACGGCAACACCCATGAGTTCCGTGATGGGGTGTTTGGGTAGATTGAAGGTGAATAAGGAGGGTACGGGCGACACAATCCTGTGCCCCAAGGGCGCAAGCCATTGGTAGGCCTCGGCTTTGGGGTGGCCTCCAGTGGCGACAAGGAGTTTCTTGCAGCGCGCAGCTCCATGGGGACCGCGTAATTGAAACTGTTCGTCGATATACTCGATTTGGTTGTAATGGGTATTGAGGTATACAGACACGCCATATTTCTCGGCCTCCAGCAACAAGCATCGGGCAATGGTTTCGGAGCGGTCGGTAGTGGGAAACATTCGCCCATCCAGCTCAGTTTTGAGCGGAACGCCGCGTTTGGCGAACCACTCTATGGTTTCTTCGGGTCCCCATCGCGCAAAAACTTGCCTGAGCCCGGCGCCGCCCCTGGGATAATGCCCCACAAGTGTGCCCTTGTCAAAGCAATGGTGGGTGACATTGCACCGTCCGCCACCAGAAATAAGCACTTTGGCCAGCAGTTTCGCGGATTTCTCCACAACCACAACCTTCAGCCGGGGGTTCAATCGAGCGGTGTTGACCGCGGCGAAAAATCCGGCAGCACCCCCCCCTAAAACAAGCACATCGGCGGTCAGGGTCATAAGAAACAGCGTATCAACAAAAAAGGGAGCCCGGTGGTGGACTCCCTGAGGAATTTAATGTGGGCGCACACGGGTTCGAACCGCGGACCCTCTGCTTGTAAGGCAGATGCTCTGAACCAGCTGAGCTATGCGCCCGAAAGGGACTGCAAATATAGGAGAAAAATGATTCCAAAATACACGTGGACGATTATTTACGAAGGCCATTGGATTTTTGGGGTTTTTTTGGATATTTTTGTTTTTTATCGCGTTTAAAAGCAGTTGTTCCACCCCATTCCCAACTTATGTACACGTTTCGTATGATTGGTGTTCGGCTGTTCATGGCCCTCTTTTCCATACTGGGATTTCAAAATTCAAGCGCAGTGTCGTTGGGTCTCGGACAGGTTACGGGCTGCATCGGGGATACCGTGCGGGTGCCCCTGCAATCATTCACAACTGTTGGGAATATCGCAGCCATCTCGCTGCGCATCAATTACCCCAATGCAGCGCTTCGTTATGTGGGATTGGAAAACAACATCTTGCCCGGTCTGGGTCAAACCATCGCCAATGCGCCCGCGCCCGGGGGGGCTTTGTACATAGGGTGGTACAATATTCAGCCAATTACCCTGACGTCAGGGTCGCCTGTCATGCTGTTGACATTTGTCATGTTAGCACCGGGCACACTCGTTTTCGACACCTCCGTTTGTGAAATTGCGGATGGGGCCGGGGATGTGATTCCCCAAGTAGCCTACACTTCCGGCGGAGTGTCGCTGCTTCAGGGGCCCGCATGGGTTCAGCAGCCACCGGCAACGCTGACGGTCCCCCCGGGTGGTTCGGCCACCCTCGGGGCGCAAGCCGTACGTGCCGATGGGTTTCGGTGGCAGCGGTTGTTGGCTACGGGCTGGACGGATCTTCAAAACGGCACCCAATACCAGGGGGTAACCACGGCCCAGCTCAGTATCACCGGGGCACAATTGGGGTTGAACGGGGCAGTGTACCGGCTGCGGATCAACAATCGTTGCGGTCAAACGGCTTTCAGTAGTTCCACCACCCTCAGCGTGGCCGGCAATCTTCCCCAAATCAATCTAGGCAGCATGGTGGCTTGTCCGGGCGACACCATCCGGGTGCCGGTCAATGTGGTTTCGGCCATTCCGGACATCTCTGCGGTGTCACTGACGCTGCGGTTTCCTGTACAGCAACTGCAATTCATCGATTTTCAAGATGTCATACCCGGACTAAACACCACGAACCTCATCATCAATGCGCCCGCTGGGGGTAATGCTGTTTACCTGGCATGGTTTTCTTTAACGCCCATTACTCTGCCTCAAGGGGCGCTGGTGTACTTTCGGTTCATCGTGAATGGTAGTGCCACCCTCGTGCCCGACACGAGCAACAGTGGTTGTGAATTGGCGAACAGTGCCGGAGATGTCGTGCAGACCTTGTTTGGAAACGGACAGGTAACGGCCACCGCCATCAACGCGGTGATCTTCCCGACAGATACCCTCCGACCCACCAGCAGCTGCTTCAGTTTATCTGCACCCTCCGGACCCTATACGTATTTGTGGAATACGGGGGATACCAGCCGTTCTATTCAAGTCACCGGTTCGGGTTGGTATTCTTGTGCGGTCATCCAAGGGCTGTGTCGTGTGGATGATAGCGTATATGTCGTGATGCCCTCGTCTCCTCCGGCATTAGGCCTACAAATGCCGCTATTTTGTGTGAATTCTGAAGTGCTGGTGGCTGTAGATGTATCGAATGTCAGTCATTTTGGGGCATTGTCCATGGTCTTACAATATGATACATCCCGCTTACAGTATCTGGCCATTCAAGATGTTCACCCTCAACTTCAGGGAAGTAATTTAGTATATAACAACAATCAGGATAGATTTTACCTGGCTTGGTTCAATATTTTGTCCTTTACCCCCAGCAGTTCGACCGCGCGCTTGTTTAACCTCCGATTCAGGGTCCGGTCGGCAGGCAGCGGTCGCATCGACTGGGTGAGTTCGCTAACAGAGATTGCCGATAGTGTGGGGAATGTTTTGGGATGTCCAGCTCTGACTGGAGGCTCTTTTGTAACACAAACTTGTGGTGGCCTGGGTGGACAGCTGCGATACCTCAATTCGGCGCAGACACCGATGACCAATACCACCCTGCAATTGTGGCAAGGCCAGCAATTGAGGTACAGCGCGCCCGTTCAAAGCAACGGAACCTACGACATCCCCCAAACCGACCCGGGAGTTTATACGTTGAAGATTCAGACGGCCAAACCTTGGGGTGGCGTGAACGCCACAGACGCACTCTTCGTTTCGCGCCATTTCACCAATCTTATTACCCTGACGGGACTTAACTTCAAAGCGGCCGACGTGAATGGAAGTACACAGCTAAATTCTACGGATGCGCTCAACATTTCTCGGCGGTTTGCCGTGCTGGTGAACAGTTACAGCGTGGGTGACTGGGCATTGGGGCAGGATTCGGTGGTATTGGGAACGTCCGGCAACCGAGACTCCCTAAATATTAACGTATTGTGTTACGGCGATGTGAATGGAAGTTACCAACCCCCAACCAATGCGCGCCTGCAGTCCCGTGCCTATACCGGACATTCAGTTCTGTTGGAATCTATGCGTCCCGACCTAGGAATAGGGGTTTTGCTGTTTGATAGCCACCAAAAATGGTCCCGGAAACGACTGTTGATCACCGACAAGAGCCATCAGTTCATTCAAAACAATCAAAATAATTTCACGGAATTTCAATGATGTTAACCAAATTGTCCATGTTTGTCAATTCAACGAGCGCTGCGCGGTTGAAAACGATCGCCATGTTCTTTTTTTCCTGGATATTTATTCATTCACCGCAGATTAATTATGCCCAGTCGCTCAACAATCCCCCAAGTAGGCAGGTAGTATTGCAGGGGTTTTGGTGGGACTACTGGAACAGTTCCTACCCTAACGCATGGTCATCCTACCTCGCGGATTTGTCACCCCGTTTAAAGGAATTGGGTATCGATGCGGTTTGGGTGCCTGTAAATGTTAAAAATTCAGGCACAAATTCTGTGGGCTACTCACCTTTCGACCACTATGACCTGGGCGATAAATACCAGAAGGGCTCGCTGAAAACGAGGGTGGGTGATAAGGATGAGTTGTTGCGTATGGTGGCGATGATGAAGGCCAACGGTTTGGATGTGATCCAGGACATCGTGCTCAACCATGTTGTGAACGCAGGCAGCAATACGGGGGCGGGCGGACAAGATCCTGCGGCGCTCGACGATGGAGCTACCAACCGCTTCAAGAATTTTCGCTACGTGAGCTTCACCCGTCCCGCCACCGATGAAAGCGCGGCGAATTACCTGAACCGAAACGGGCGCTTTTCCAAAAACTGGCAGAATTTCTATCCCAATCCAGGCAATGCGTGTTGTACCAATGAAATCAACTCACCGTATTGGGGCCCCGATATCAGTTTTGAAGCGAACGGATTCGGCCAAAGCAGCAATGCCACCTTCAACCCAACGCAAACAACCTCCTACATGCGCAATGAAATGCGTCAATGGATCATCTGGTATAAAAAGCAGATGGGGTGGGATGGGGTACGGCTCGATGCGGTGAAGCATTTTCCTTCTGCTGTTACGGAGGATTTTTTATGGAACTTACAAAACAATGCCGGTTGGGCCAGCGGCACCAACAGCATGTATGCCGTGGGTGAATGGGTAGGCGGGGCATCCGAACTCGATGCATGGGCGAATGCCGTTCAAAACCGTTCAGGCACTTTTGACTTTTCTTTGAGAAATGCGTTGACTGGTATTGTGCAGGGGGGGGGCAGCTTTAACTTGGGTTCGGTGCCGGGCTACCAACAAAGCAACCGCCAGCGAACCGTGCCCTTTGTCAACAACCACGACACCTTTCGTCCACAGCTTAATTCTTCGGGCAATTATACAGGTTGGAATACTGGCCAGCAACTGGGTACCCATATCGAGCCCAATGACGGACGCCTGTCGGTGGTGTATGCCATCATCATGGCTGTTGATGGAAGTCCACAGGTGTTTTTCGAGGACTTGTTCGACATAGGATATAATGGCAATCGCTACAACCACAACCCCAAGGTGGCTTCTACCCTGCCCGTGCGCAGCGATATTGCCAATCTCATTTGGTGTCATCAAAACCTGCGTTTTAAAGAAGGGGCTTACAACGTACGTTGGCAGGCCGCTGATGCTTTGGTGATTGAGCGGAGTGGAAAAGCATTGATTGCGGTCAACGACCAGTGGAGTACATGGCAAAACCTCACCGCAGTGCAAACCAATTGGCCTGATGGTACGGTTTTGTCGGACTATTCGGGTGCCGTCACCACCACCCGAACGGTGTATGGGGGAGGGAAGGTGGACATCGCCATTCCTCCGTGCAATGGCACCGCCCCCGCGGGGCGCAAAGGCTATGGCGTTTGGGCGCCAGCCGGAATAACCACAAATTATGTCCGCAATGCGCGACGGGTTACCCAAGAATGGGAAATGGATAATGATTTAGGCGATAGCCACGTTCAGAGTCTGCAACAAGGAGGTCGCACGCCCGACAACAGTTTGTTTTGCAGATCGGTAGGCCGAATTTTTGCGAAAGCTGGCGACACGATTACGCTTGAATTGTTTGCTGGGTCTCCCCAATATGCCATGAAGCTGATGCTCCTCGACGGACAATGTCAGTTGGTTGATTCGCTCACCGGCAGTGGAACAGTGGTGGTGAATCATGTGCCCGTAGCGGATGGGTGGTACAACATCAGAATTCGCAATGCTACAGCGCTGCAGCCCGGACAAAAATGCTGGGTGAAGGCGACTTATATGGCACCAAGCTCTTCGGCGACCATTCCCGCGCGATTAGCCTGTAGTTGTGTCGGTTCGGCAACAGTTTCTGGGCAGGTCAACTACAACAATACCGCACAGACACCAATGGCAGGTACGGTCATTACCGCCTGGCAGGACGGGGAAATGGTGGTCCAGGCTACAGTAAGCAGCAGCGGTGCCTATACCCTGCCGGGAATCCCCCCTGGCCTAACCACCTTCACGGCCAGTTCATCCGCGGCCTGGGGCGGCGTCAATGCCACCGATGCGCTGCAGGTTTCGCGACACTTTGCTGCGATCGACAGCCTAACGGGCCTATCGTTGAGTGCAGCTGATGTTAATGCATCTGGAGTGATCAACGCCACCGATGCGTTACAGATTTCACGCCGTTTTTCGGGTGTCAATGCCAATTTCAGTGTAGGAGATTGGGTATGGGCCTTACCGACCCCCCTGAATTTAGTAGCGGGCAACTCATTGCTGCGGAACATCACCGCACAGGCCGCGGGGGATGTCAACCGAAGTTATATACCCCCATCTGTGCCATAGGATAAAATGATGCGATTCTGAATATATTATTGTTCAACCTACCTCATAAAAACACCATGAAATACACTGTTCTGATGTCACTGATCATGTTGTTGAACACCGTATGGGCCCAAACCAGCGTTCCGTCAGGTTTACGTTTAAAAAGGGAGGTTCAGACGGGAACGACCTTTGCCGAATTCAAGCAGTTCAATGGTGCATGGGCACCGCTCTACCGCATCACCCACAACTTGAACGGCGCCCAGACCATAAGTACCAGCCGGCTGTGGACGGGCGGAAGTAGTGGTTTGCAGTTAAATGGGCAGGGCATGACTGTGGGAATATGGGACGGCAAGGCAGTTCGTACGGGGCACCAGGCATTTGGTGGCCGCGCCAGTGTGGTGGATGGCACTACAACCAACAGCAACCACGCCACCCACGTGGGGGGCACGATGATTGGCTCAGGAACGGGGCAAGCGACCGCCAAGGGAATGGCCCATGCTGCCAGTCTACGCAGCTTCGACTGGAACGATGATGCGACAGAAATGGCCTCCGAAGGTGCAGCTGGCCTTCTGGTATCGAACCATTCTTACGGCCTCATCACGGGTTGGGCATGGGGGGATTATGGTGATTTCGGGAGCGATGCTTGGTATTGGTTTGGCGCGCCGAGCGACACCATTGACTTCAATTTTGGAAGATATTCCGAGGAGTCGGCCGACTGGGATCAGGTGGCCTTCAATGCCCCCAATTATTTAATTGTTAAATCGGCAGGTAATTCACGGGGATACGGGCCTGCGCCCGGTACCACGCATTATGAGTGGACCGGCAGTTGGACCAGCAGTACGACAACACGCCAGAAAGGGGGTGGAAATACAGGTTTTGACTGCTTATCGCATGCCTCAGTATCGAAAAATATATTGAGTGTCGGGGCCGTGGAAGGTCTTTCGGCCGGATACACCACACCCACTTTGGTGGTGGGCAGCAGCTTTCACAGCTGGGGGCCCACCGACGACGGACGAATTAAACCCGATGTGGTGACCAAAGGAGTGGGGGTGTATTCGGCGACCGCCGCCTCCAACACCAGCTATGATACCTACAATGGAACCAGCATGGCATCGCCTATGGCAGCCGGTTCGGCCATTTTGTTGCAGCAGCACTACAAAGCCCTCAATGCAAACCAAGTCATGCGTTCGGCTACGCTGAAAGGCCTGATTATCCATACGGCTGATGAGGCCGGCAGCAGCGCGGGTCCCGATTATACCTTCGGCTGGGGGCTCATGAACACGGCAAAGGCTGCTGAGGTGATTTCAGCTGCTCAAACCTCCCACCGCATCCTACAGCAATCGCTATCCAACGGGGGTACCTATACGTTCTCGTTTTACAGCGACGGCACGCAACCTCTCAAGGCCACCTTGTGTTGGACCGACCCCGCTGGAACGCCTAATGCAGCAGTATTGAACCAAACATCACCTCGTCTGGTGCGCGATTTAGATGTGAGAATCATACGTTCGTCCGACAATACCACATTTCTTCCGTGGGTACTGAATTTTCAATCGCCCCAATCGCCTGCAAGCCGTGGTGATAACACCCGTGACAATGTGGAGCAGGTACTTCTGGATGGTCTGCCACAAGCGGGAATGTATACGGTTCGGGTAACCCACAAAGGCAATATTGCCCCTGACCAAGCCTTTAGCCTGATTGTGAGCGGCGTGAGTGGCCTCACCGCACCAAATGCGATTTTGACTGGTGCCGTTCGTTACATGAACACCGCTCAGTCGCCCGTACGCGGGGTTCGGGTGCGTGTCATGCAAGGAAATACCCTGGTTGACAGTGCCCTCACCAACACACAGGGACAATTTTCCTTTAATCTGCCGCCCGGCACCTATACGGTAGAAGCAGCCACGGCATCAGGCATGCCCGTGCCCTCAAGCATCAATGCGAGCGATGCGCTGCTGGTATCCAGACATACCACCCAATTGGCAGCCTTATCGGGTTTGCCCTTGTTGGCCAGTGATGTGAACAACAGTGGACAAACAAATGGCACAGATGCGTTGCAGATCCAGCGCTTTGCCTCATTCCTCCAAAGCAGTTTCGCGCGGGGAGCTTGGGTTTTTTCCACTCCCCAAACTGTGACGGTGGTGGCCGGACAAACCTCTACCGTGAACCTGCAATCGGTCGCCACAGGCGATGTGAATGCATCCTACACCCCGCAATAATGTAGCCCGTGGAAGAATTTGAACCGGTCAATTCTTCACCCAACAATCACTCTTTTTCCGTATTTTTGCATTTTGGGGTGTTTAGCTCAGTTGGTTCAGAGCACTACCTTGACAGGGTAGGGGTCGACGGTTCGAATCCGCCATCACCCACGAAGTAAAATGTGGGTTGATGCTTTTTTCACCCACCCACAAAAGCAGCCATGGAACATACAGCAGAACGGATTGCGGAATGGATGCAGCGCTACAACCAGGAGGATCGTCAGGGTCTCAGCAGCAGACTGGGTATGCGACTCATCAAAATAGAGGAAGGGTATGTGGAGGGAAGTATGCCGGTGGATGAGCGCACCAAGCAACCGTTCGGAATTCTCCATGGGGGTGCTTCAGTAGCCCTTGCTGAAACCTTGGGCAGCATAGGATCCAACATTTTGGCACCGGAGGGCTATGTGGCCGTGGGTCTGGAAATTAATGCCAATCATGTGCGCTCGGTGCAACAAGGCGATGTGTTGTGTAAGGCTCAATTGGTGCACCGTGGAAAGCAAACCCATGTATGGGACATCAGATTATTCAACGAACAGGGACAAATGAACTGCATTTGTCGGTTTACGGCAGCGATCATCCCCAAACCTGATTGATCGGATGGGTTGTCAAGCGGAGGGGTACTCCGTGCACCACCTCTTCGATGCTGCTTTAAGTGCGGGTTGGACCCTGGCGGGGTATCGTTTGCCTGGCGCACAACGTGTGTATTGGACGATCCCGAAAGATCCATGGCCTGCCGTTTGGAGCAATCAGAGGGGTCCTGGGTTTGTGCTGGCCCCGTTTTCCTATCCCACTTCTCATGCGCATTGGATTGCGCGTGATTTCAGTTTTGAAGGGGTACAATCTTTGGGCGATAGATGGAGGGACTTGCCTGACCCGTTGCGATCGGCCTTACAGTCAGTTGATTTGACGGCGGAAGCTGATTCGAACCCTGTTTCCACGCGATTGAAATCCGTATACGAGAAGGACCATAACGCAGCGGTCATACAAAATAATCCTGGGGTACATGGTCGTCGGTCCGTTCCAGACAGAGTGGCGCCTCATGCTGCTGCGTTAAACCAGGTTGACCGAACTCAATATGAAATGCAGGTAGGTGCAGCGCTCAAAGCTATAGAAATAGGGCGCATCGAAAAGGTTGTTTTGGCACGCAGTGAGGCGCACGCCTGGCCTAGTGGACTTCATCCGGTCGATTTTGTGGATCGTCTCTGCATCGATTATCCACAGGCATTTGTGAACCTCGTTTTGCATCCAGAGTGGGGATTATGGATGGGTGCCACGCCCGAGCTATTGCTTGAGATGGAACCGGTCGGCGATCGCAACATCGCATCAACAGGAGCACAGCCAATGCGTCACTTGCGCAGCATGGCACTGGCGGGCACTTTGGCCATCCAAGGCCAAACAGACGATTGGGGTGACAAAGAAATCCGCGAACAGCAAGTGGTCGATGACTACATCGCGCACAGTTGGAAATCCCAGGTGCGTAACTTCCGCCGCAGCGCGCGCAACAGCTTGCAAGCCGGACCTGTGCAGCATTTGTGTACGCTGCTTGAGGGAGAAAGTGATCGGCCACTGGAGGAACTGGTGGCTCAGTTACACCCTACACCCGCGGTTGGTGGGTGGCCAAAATCAGAAGCCCTACAGGTCATTGCTGAGATCGAACAGGGGTCACGTCAACTTTATGGTGGATTCATCGGCCCAGTTGAGTCGCCCGATGAAGCCCGGTTGTTTGTGAACCTTCGCACCCTCCAACTTCGCAACGCTCAGGCGTATCTGCACATGGGGTGCGGCATACTGGGCGGTTCACAACCGTACCTTGAGTGGGAAGAGACGGTACTTAAGTCGAAGACCTTGCTTCGGCATTTTTTTTGTCAAAACCCAATGGATGTGTCGTCTGTTGATGAGGTTGAATAGAAAGTCAGAACGAGGCTGACACGCAGACTATAGTAATGGGCAGAATATTGTATTCCGACAAGCAGCACATCATCGAATTGGTGGAGGGTCTCTATCTAATGGGTCTGCGACACCTTGTGGTTTGTCCCGGCTCCCGCTCAGCTCCCCTCACCCTGGCTTTTGCGCGGCACGGCGGATTTCAGCTGTACACAGTCATTGACGAGCGGTCGGCGGCTTATGTGGCGCTTGGACTAGCCTTATCGGGCAGCGGTGCTACAGGCATCGGTGCAACAGGCAGCGGTGCAACAGGCAGCGGTGCAACCGCTGTGGCTTTGGTATGCACTTCCGGCACTGCCTTGCTCAATATGGGGCCCGCTGTGGCCGAAGCCTTCTACCTTCGCTTGCCCCTGCTGGTGCTTTCAGCCGACCGTCCAGCGAAGAGCATCGACCAGCTCGATGGACAAACCATCCGCCAGTCAAATGTATTTGAGGCGCATACAGTATATTCAGGCACCTTGCCCGAGCACGGATGCACAAAGACCGAGCTTAAACGCAGCCGGAAGTTGATGCAGGAGGCCTGGTCCGCTATGCACCGCCAACAAGGCCCCGCGCATCTCAATGTGCCCCTGCATGAGCCCCTCTACGCGCTTCCACCTTTTTCCGTCGGGCTTTTAAACGACCAGCCGATCCAACAGAATGATGCATCAATCGATGAAGCAGCCCTCACGAATCTTAGGGAGACACTTCGGCATGCCAGCAGGATTTTGTTGGTGCCCGGACAATCAGCACCGGATGAGCAGCTTGATGATTTGGTGGGCCAATGGCTTCATGACCCGCGGGTTGTGGTTTTGATGGAGCCCGTGGGAAATCTCCTGAGCGGGTTTCAACCTTCAGAAGAAGGAATGCACAACCCCAACGGGATAACGGGATTGGTATACCGGCATGATGACTTGCTCGCAAATGACAGTACATCGGTGCGTGGGCTGTGCCCAGATGTTATGATCAGTTGGGGACTACAAATCGTGGGGAAGCGTACCAGGAGTTGGCTGCGTCGCCAGTCGGAAGTCAGCCAACCCAATCCCAATGCCCCATCACGTCCGCGTCATTTCCGTCTCGATCCTGTAGGCTGGGCAGCCGACCCCTACCACAATCCACCAGAAGTGATTCGGATGAGCCCATACACAGGCCTGAAGGCGGTGAGCGATGCCATCAAATTGGGCGCAAGAAATGGCGAAGAAGCCATCAACACCCAAAAAAACAGGCAAAACACCTCTACTGAAAGCAGCGGTTCATTGGCCTCAAACGAGACCTACCAAGAGCAATGGCGGTCACTCGAGCAAAAAATAGACCATGTGCTCGTGCCGCTGCTCAAGTACCTTCCCTTCGGCGATCTAGCGGCGATCAAAGAGGTGGGACGACACATTGGCGAACATGATGCTGTCCACATAGGCAACAGCATGCCCATCCGCTACTGGCAAATGCTCGGTGGAGGTGTTCGAAGCTGGTGGCTACACGCCAATCGGGGCACCAGTGGGATAGATGGGGTGAACAGTACCGCGCTTGGATTTGCTTTGGGTGTGCCCGCGCGCGCAGTGTGGCTCATTACAGGGGATTTGTCGTTTGTGTATGACCTCAATGCATTTGGTTGTCAGGAACGCCCAGACAACCTCCGAATCATCGTAATCAACAATCAGGGGGGTGATATTTTCAGGCTCATTGATGGGCCTTCGCGGCAACCCGAATGTGAAGACCTCTTTGCGACTCCCCGGAGGATCGATGTACAGGCATTGGCGGGCGCCTGGGGATGCGACACATTTCGGGCAACCACCACATTCGAACTGACAAAAGTGCTCGAGCAACTGCAGTCGAGGAGCGCAGGCTGCGGCCCCGCGGTTGTAGAAGTCGTAACCGAACCAAAATCCAATCAAATTGTTTATCAATCGTATCAAAAAGCCATTCTAAATCCGTCATGATCCGTACAGCACTCCAGTGGGAAAGCATCCGCGAATACCGTGAAATCCTATTTCAGTATGCCGAGGGCATTGCCCGAATCAGCATCAACCGACCCCAAAAACACAATGCTTTCACGCCCCTAACCGTTCAAGAGCTGAGCGAGGCGATGGAGTTGGCGCGACAGGACCCTAGGGTTGGTGTGGTGATCCTGACCGGGGAGGGCGGTGCGGCATTTTGTAGTGGGGGTGATCAGAGCGTTCGGGGACATGGGGGATACGTGGGCGATGATCAGGTGCCCCGGCTCAACGTACTCGACCTTCAAATGCAGATTCGGCGCATTCCGAAGCCCGTGATTGCCATGGTAGCGGGTTGGGCGATTGGGGGCGGACACGTCCTGCATGTGGTGTGCGACCTCAGCATTGCGGCCGACAATGCGCGGTTCGGACAAACCGGGCCGAAAGTGGGCAGTTTTGATGGCGGTTTTGGCGCATCGTATTTGGCTCGGATTGTGGGTCAAAAGAAAGCCAGGGAAATCTGGTTTCTGTGCGAACAATACGACGCGCAAGAGGCCCTCGATATGGGTTTGGTGAACAAAGTGGTGCCGCTCGCCGAGTTGGAGGAGGTAACGGTGGGTTGGTGCCGTAAAATTTTGGAAAAGAGTCCGATCGCTTTGCGCATGCTCAAGGCTGGATTCAATGCGGAGCTCGATGGACAAGCGGGAATTCAGGAGCTTGCGGGCAATGCGACCTTGCTCTATTACCTTAGTGAGGAAGCCAAGGAAGGAAAAAATGCCTTCCTCGAGAAGAGAAAGCCCGATTTCGGACAGTTCCCGAAGTTTCCCTGAGCATGAGCTTTTTTTTGGCCCACCCGAGCGTGACGAAATTTTAGCGAGAATTGGGAGGATAAATTATTGACAATAAATGAAAGGCAGAATTCAAATGCAAACAATTCCATCCCCATGATCGAGTATCAATCGAAACAACTGGACAACGGACTCACCGTGATTGCCCACCAGGACCTGCGCAGCGGAATGGGTGTGGTGAACCTGCTCTATGATGTAGGTTCTCGCGATGAACAGCCCGAACGAACGGGTTTTGCCCATCTATTTGAGCACCTCATGTTTGGTGGGTCGGCGAACATACCCGACTACGACCGTGTGGCTCAAAATATGGGTGCGGAGAATAATGCGTTCACCTCCAGCGACCTCACCAACTACTACATCAGCTTCCCCGCTGCACAATTGGAAACGGCGCTGTGGCTCGAAAGCGACAGAATGTTGCAGCTCGACTTCAGCGAGCGGAGTTTGGAGGTGCAGCGACAAGTGGTGGTGGAGGAGTATCACCAGCGCTATCTCAACCAACCATTTGGTGATGCCTGGCTGCGCCTCAGGGCATTGGCCTACCGCAACCATCCCTACCGTTGGGCCACCATAGGAAAGGAAATCGCCCACATCGAGGAGGCCACCCTAAGCGAAGTGGAGTCCTTTTTCTACCGCCACTACCGCCCCAACTACGCCTACCTCGCTGTAAGCGGCCCGTATGATCCAGAACAGGTTTTTGAATCGGTAGCGCGTTGGTTTGGCGACATACCTCAGGGGGATCGCCCACCTCGCGACTTGCCCCGTGAGCCCATGCCCGATGCAGCGCGATATGAAGAAGTCTGCGACCCTATGCTACCCGCAGATGCTATTTATTTAGCCTTTCCCATGAGTGGGCGCGATGAATCAGGTTATGTGGCCGCCGATCTGCTGTCGGATGTGCTCGGTAGGGGCCGTTCAGCGCGACTCTACCGGCGATTGGTGCGCGAAAAACAGGTATTCGGACAAATCAACGCGTATGTCAGCGGCGAGCGTGATCCGGGCCTATTGGTTGTGAGTGGTCACCCCGCTGAAGGTGTGGGCATCGGGGAGGCTACGGACGCACTTTGGGCCGAATTAAACGAGCTGAAAGCAAATGTACTGGAACGGACAGAATGGCAAAGGCAAATCAATCAGATTGAGGCGGAATATCATTTTGGGCATGTACAAGGACTCAATGTAGCGTTGAATCTGTGTTATAATGCATTGCTAGGCGATATTGAGGGCATCAATCGGCACGTTGAGCGCTATTCGGCGGTGGGCCCTGATGCCATCAAGGCTGCTGCCCAACAAATTTTTCGCGAGGACAGAAGTAGCTTGTTGGTATATCGCCGACAAACTAAATCTTAAAAGTGTATTGAACCAATGACAGAAGATATCAATCAACCAAGCAAGATCATTGACCGGAGTCAGCCTCCACGCAATATGCCTTTGCCTGAAATGGTGTGGCCAGGGGTGGAACATCATCTCATTGAGTGGGCGGGCGGACACATTCCGGTGGATCTTATTGAGGGTGGTGGTCATGATCTCGTGCGAATTGAATGGCAGTTTCCAGCCGGTTCTTGGCACGAATCCAAGCCCTTGTTGGCTTCTCTCACCAACCGCATGTTGCAGGAAGGTAGTGTAGGTCACAACAGCAAACAGATTGCCGAGAAGCTCGACTACTACGGGGCCTACCTTCACCATGAAGGGGGTGTGCACCGCAGTATGGTGGGTGTATATAGTCTGGGCAAGCACCTCGAAGCAGTTCTGCCCCTGGTTTGGGAACTTATCTTCCAGCCCACCTTTCCCGAGCATGAGCTTATGACCACCATTCAAAACCGTTTGCAGGAGTTGTCGGTATCGCGCAATAAAGTCAGTGTTTTATCGCGCAACCGACTGATGGGCTTGCTGTTCGGGGAGCAGCATCCTTATGGGTACAGTACACGCGAGGAGGACCTGTTATCGGTGACGGCCCAAGACTTGCACGCCTTCCACCAGCAATTCTATACGGTCGATGGACTCCGATTGGTGGTGGCTGGTGGTCATACCCATGAAGCTTTCCGCAAACTGCAGCGCAGTTGTCCGACCAGTTTACCTCAAGGCACCTCGGCGTCAGGAGGCATCCACCCAGCACCGTCAGGAGGCATCCACCCAGCGTCGCATCCCCCATTAGAAAGTGCCCCCCACTCAGGCAATCTGCCCAACTGGCAACGGGTCGAAAAAGCCGAGGCCACCCAACACGCCCTGCGATTGGGTCGTACAGCACCAACACGCACGCATCCCGATTACCCCGCTCTGGAAGTACTCATCACCTTGCTCGGAGGCTACTTTGGGTCGCGGCTGATGAAAAATTTACGGGAAGATAAGGGCTATACTTATGGCGTGGGTGCGGCCCTTCATTCGCGGCTGATGAGTGGATGGATCAGCATTTCCACCGAGGTGGGCGCCGCGGTAGACCTAGATGCACGATCAGAAATCATCCATGAAATGAACCGCCTGTGCGATGAACTCGTCACCCCAGAAGAGCTCAATAGGGTCAGGGCCTACCTGGAGGGCAGCCTACGCAGCGCATTCGAAGGTCCGTTTTCCCCCGCCGACCGGCTCTCGGACGTGCAGGTGTTTGGATTGGATTTCAGTTACTATCAAAGATACCTCGAGGTCCTTCGAAACATACAAGCCACGCAACTAAAAGAACTCGCCGCCACTTATCTTCGTCCAGATACTTTCATCGCCGTTGTGGCAGGGGGAACGGCGACCGACTAAATCCAACTGGCGAAAACAAGGGGCACGCTATGAGCTACGAAATCAGGCTTCAACACTTCGAAGGTCCTTTCGATTTGCTCTTGTTTTTTATTGAGCGCGACGAGCTTGACATCTACGATATACCCATCGGCCGCATCACCGATGAGTTTCTGGCTTATGTACGACAAATGGAAGAACGCGACATGGCCATGGCCGCCGAATTCATCTGGGTGGCATCGAGTTTGATGCGCATTAAAGTGCGGATGCTCCTGCCCCGGCCCGAACTCGACGAGGCGGGGAACGAAATCGACCCCCGGCACGACCTTGTGCAGAAACTGCTCGAATACAAGCGTTACAAAGACGTGCTGTCGACCATCGATCGACTCGAATCCGAGCAGCGTCAGCGGCTCCAACGCGGCAACCTGGCCGAGGAGCTGTTGGCCCTGCAACAGCAAATCGGCAGTGAACAAGGCCTGCTGCCGGTTGGGGTTTATCCCCTTTTCAAGGCCTTTGCCCGCGCCATGCAGCGATTTGAAGGGCGAGGCGAGGAAATCAAACACCAAATCGCACCGCTGCCTTATACCTTGGCCGACAAAAAACAATGGGTGCTCACCAGCCTCGAGTCTGCAAAAAAAACCGCCTTCACCAAAATATTTGAGGCGTTTCGCGATAAAATGGAAGCTATATTTACGTTTCTGGCCATCCTTGAGTTGCTTCAGGAGCAAAAAATCAGCCTGTTTGCCGGGGAAGGTTTCAACCAATTTTACATGAGCTTGGCCAAAACAGCCGGATCGAACAGCAACGAATGAGCGAGGGACTATTCTCAGGGGTATTTCTGCCAGCAACGCTGGTGGTGATCATGATTGGTGTTGGCCTATCACTGAGCCTTCAGAGTTTTAAAAGCATCATCCTGTATCCTAAGGCCATGCTTACCGGCCTTTTTGCGCAAATGGGGCTGCTCCCGATCATCGCATTTGTACTGGCCGATCGCATGAATATTGCGCCTGAATACAAAGTAGGCCTGGTCATCATCGCAGCTAGTCCGGGCGGCGCCTCTTCTGGACTTGTAAACCACCTTTTGCGTGCCAATGTGGCCCTATCTGTGAGCCTCACCACCATCAACAGTCTGCTCGTGGTCTTCACCATGCCCTACCTCACCAGTTTAGCACTCGAGCGCTATATGGGCAATGCGGTTTCGATCAGTCTACCATTCGCGCGTACAGTGGGCGACATTGCCCTCATGACCGTGGCTCCTGCGCTGTTTGGTGTACTCATTCGCCGAATTAAGCCCGTTTTTAGTCGGAAGTTGGAGCAACCCCTTCGGTACATTCTCCCCATACTGTTGTTGATGGCCTTTTTGGGGGTTATTTTTTTTGATACGGGGGGTGAATCGCATTCTTATGCGGGTGCCTTGAGTTTGGTGAAACCCGTACTTCTTCTGAATGCCATCAGCATGGTCTCAGGGTATATAATTACCCGGTTGATGGGTTTAGGCAGCACGAGTGGCATTACCATTTCCACAGAAGTTGGCCTTCAAAACAGTTCCCTGGCTATTTATGTGGCGCAAAGTCTCCTTAAGTCGGGCCCGATGGCCCTGGTGGGGGTGGTTTATGGAACCCTCACATTCGCCAGCACCATTCTCATGGCTTTGGCCATCAAATGGCTGAACCTACAAACGAGGCGCATAAACAGATGGATTCGGGTTCGCTTCGGTGGGCAACGAGCAGATCAGTCAACGACCATCGGGTCTGAGGGTGATGAACCTTATAAGTGATGGTACCTGTTCGCACTCCTGGTACACTGTACTTATTACCGGCTCCCCTCCATCCCGAGGCAGATTCCCAAAGTATGCCTGCCATGCTGGCTCCTTTAGCGCTACGACTCAAGCATTGGGTGGTGGAAAGCGAGCGCAGTGCCCGTCGTTTCCTCAGGATACTTAATCCGGGTTGCCCGATCGATACACTGCATTTTTCATTGCTCAACGAGCATACCCGGGCCGAGGAGGTGTCGGCCATGCTTTGTCCAGCCCGATCAGGTGAACACATTGGCCTATTGTCCGATGCCGGCTGTCCGGCTATAGCCGACCCAGGGGCTTGGCTGGTGGCAGAGGCCCACAAGCACGGCGTACCCGTACATCCTGTAGCTGGCCCTTCCTCGATTCTACTCACCCTGATGGGTTCGGGAATGGATGGACAAAAATTCAGTATGCACGGCTACCTTCCGGTTGAAGCATTAGCCCGTGCCCGGGCCTTGAAGGCGGTGGAAGACGAAAGTCGCAGACGGGCAGGTGCCACCCAATTGTTTATCGAAACACCCTACCGCAACCGCCAATTGATGGCAGCGATGGAAGCCAATCTTAGGGGAAGCACACGCCTCTGTATAGGCGCTGCACTCGGAAGCCCCAAGCCCACGTTAATCACGCGAAGCCTGACCGAATGGAAAGGGAATTGGCCTGACCTCCATAAAATACCTGCGGTTTTCGCTTTGCAGGCCCAATAATCCCTGTATTGGTTACAATAAATCAAATTAATCTTTTCCCAAAATGGGTGTTTGGGTGACCCATCACAAATCCAACATTTTTTATCAATATCCGCCGAATAAGCGTGTTTTAGCCTCTTTTTCGGAGAAATTATCCGTCTGCAGTACGACTCATCTGGCACATTCTACCGAATTTGCCTTCATGACTTCACCTACCAATCCGAATCGTACGCTCATCAGTTTCGACTGGGCGGTCAAGCACCTGCTCAAGCGCAAGTCAACCCGCCCGATTCTTGAGGGATTCCTGAGCGTGCTGTTTGGGCGCGACATCAGGATC
>CAIVQI010000060.1 GCA_903908015.1 uncultured Bacteroidota bacterium | reverse complement strand
GGCAAACCTTGCTCCTGCCGGTCTTCGTACCCTAATGCCACAAAAAAACGCGAGGAATCAGGCGTATGCACCTCATCCATCAAAATAACACGGCCGTCAACCAGCCCAAACTCATACTTGGTGTCGACCAAAATCAGGCCCCTTTCAGCTGCCATACGAGTTCCAGCGGCAAAGAGACTGAGACTGAATCGTTCCATCTGTTGGTAGACTTGGGGGGCCACCAATCCAGACCCCATAATCTCCTCGCGGGATATGTCTGAATCGTGCCCTTCTTTGGCCTTGGTGGTTGGGGTAATGACCGGCTCAGGAAGGGGATCAGAAGCCCTTAGTCCGTTGGGCAGAGACACCCCGCACAGTTGGCGATGCCCAGCTTCGTATTGTCGCCATGCATGGCCCGATAAATATCCACGCACCACCATTTCAACAGGAATCGGTTCTGCTTTAAGTCCGACCGAAACCATGGGTGCAGGTGTATCAATGAACCAATTGGGAACCAAATCGGCCGTTGACCTCAGGACATGTGCAGCGATCTGGTTTAATACTTGACCCTTTCCGGGAATCGGGCGTGGCAGCACCACGTCGAAGGCCGAAATTCGGTTGGATGCCACCATCACGAGATGTTTGTCTCCTATATAATAAACATCGCGCACCTTTCCCCTGTAGAATCCTGTTTGTCCGGGCAGCTGAATGGGCTGTTCAACCATATTTATCAAATATTATTTATTATAAAATATTCTTGATTGGTTATGTTCCCGACCGATCCGTGCCTTGGTCTCGTTCCGCCGCCTTCTTTTGCCTGATCTCATCGTGCCGGCCATAGGCTTCAACTATGGTGCGTACCAATGGATGCCGAACTACGTCATTGGCGCTCAAAAACACTTGCGCAATGCCCTGAACACCTTCCAGTAAATGCAATGCTTGTGGCAAACCTGATCGTTGCCTTGGAGGCAAGTCGATCTGGGTGAGATCGCCTGTGATGATGAATTTGGCCGATGGACCCATTCGGGTTAAGAACATTTTGATCTGCATCTCCGTACAATTCTGGGCCTCATCGAGGATCACAAAAGCTTTGTCGAGGGTTCTGCCTCGCATGAAGGCCAATGGTGCCACCTCGATAATCTGTTCTTCGAGGTACTTCTCCAGCCGGTGGGCAGGTATCATATCTCCAAGCGCGTCATAGAGCGGGCGCAGATAGGGATCGATTTTTTCCCGCAAATCGCCCGGCAAAAAACCCAGACTTTCCCCGGCTTCAACGGCTGGACGGGTGAGAATAATCTTACGTACTTCTTTGTCTTTGAGTGCCCTAACTGCCAACGCAACAGCGGTGTAGGTTTTTCCAGAGCCAGCCGGACCAACAGCGAATAGGATGTCGTTGCGTGACGACAACTGCACCATACGCAATTGATTGGGTGTACGGGCCCGTACTACTAATCCATTCGGTCCGTGCAACAATACCGAATCTGAACCCGGTTGAACGGCTGGTATGGGATCGGTCGTCAACAATAACTGGGCAAATTCGCGCATATTCAAATCAGCCCGGCGCGACAAAGCAGCAAGTATACGCTCAAACTGCTCCTGGAATCGATCGATCTCCTCCTCATCTCCGGCCACCACCAAAGCATCGCCACGTCCGGTAATCCGCAATCGGGGAAAGGCCGAACGCAGACTGTTGAGCCGGCCGCTGTCGGTCCCGAAGAAAGACAAGGGCGAAATTTCACCCAATTGAAAAATATGCTCAGTCAACGACCGCGATTATTTATAGTTTTGTGGCGCAGGAACAATCATCTATGGAGTTTGCATGCATCACCACCACAACCGACTACGGCCACACAGATGCCTTTGCCTCGGTATTGAATGCGCAATTGAAGTACGTTTTCCCACAGGTGACGATCATAGAGGTGAGCCACAATATCCGAAAATATGACATACGACAAGCCGCCTATATTTTGCGTTCATCATATCGTTTCTTCCCTATGGCAACCCTTCATTTGCTCGATGTTTCGTCGTCGCGCTATGCAGCACCCGACCACCTGTTTTTTGAATTTAATGGGCATTTTTTTGTGGTACCCGACAATGGAGTGGCGAGCCTTATCACTTTAGGGGCGCCTGCCGTCTATTACAGGGTACCCGAAGGAGGAGGCGTCAATGGCGGATCATTTCGAATGCTAACCGAAGTTCTTCCCTCTTTGGCCGGTCTTCGCGCAGCTTCGAACCCACATGAAGCGCTTGGGGAACCTGCTTCGGATGTGTTCATGCATTTGGTGCCCACGCCCTTTGAGCGCGACAACATCCTCCAGGCACAGGTAGTGCATGTGGATGGCTATGAGAATCTCATCACCAATATCGATCAACCTTTATTTAAACGATTTTTGGATCCTGGTGATGGGTGGCAGCTGCTCCTTAAAAAAACATTCAGTGATGCAGAAGCTGTTCGCAAGCTATCGAATAGTGTGGATGACGTTGAACCTGGTGCGGTGGCCTGCTATTTCGGATTCGACAATATGCTTCATTTAGGCATTCGCTGCGGAAAGGCAGCCTCTTTGTTGGGGATGAAGGTCGATGATGCGTTATTTATTGAGAAATGGAGCCGATCATCCCATTAAATTCGCTGGCGCAAGCGCTCGGACTTTTAGCAACGCATAATTCTGACAGGGGTCTGTCTTTCGTACGGATTGTACGCATGTCCTTTCGTCCTGAATGCACTGAACCCTTTGTTGTGCTTTTTCAAGAGAATAAAGCGTTCATTGCAGAACATGTAGGTTGTCGCTTTGTTTTTTTGTTGCGATGCGGCAACACATTTTTTACTGTAAGTGGATGGGATCGACCAGAAGACCTCGAAACCTATCGTAACTCTGGTTTGTTTAGGGGTATTTGGAAACAAACCAAAAGCTGGCTTTCAGAGCCCGCGCAAGCCTGGAGTTGCCCCATAGCTGACTGGGCTTTTCAAGATGAAAAACTCGCCAAAAAAGTATAAACCTGATTGATCCCATGCGCCAGCTTCAACCTAAATGTCCATGAAAATTGCAGTGGTTTGTTATCCTACCTACGGCGGCAGCGGTGTGGTGGCCACCGAATTGGGCATGGGACTGGCCCAAAAAGGGCATGAAGTACATTTTGTGAGTTCATCGCAACCTGCACGCCTCGATTTGTTGAATGCACGGGTTCATTACCATGAGGTTGCTATGTTGCATTACCCGGTTTTTGAGCATAGTCCGTATTTGCTGGCGTTGACGGGCAAATTGGTTGATGTGGTGCGGCACGAAGGCATTGAATTGGTGCATGCGCACTACGCCATTCCCCATGCCACTGCGGCCCTGTTGGCCCGCGACATCCTCAACCGTGAGGGGATTCGGCTTGGGGTGGTGACCACCCTTCATGGCACCGACGTGACGCTTGTCGGCAAGGACCCGGGTTATGAACCCGTGGTGAGCCATGCAATTAACTTGAGCGATGGCGTGACGGCTGTATCAGAATCACTTCGCCATGATACTTTAGCCCATTTTCATGTAGAAAGACCCATACAGGTGATCCCCAACTTTATCGATCTCGAGCGGTTCAGGCAACGTAATCCGTGTAGGTTTACCCTGGCCCTGGCCGGTGAAAATCAGAAAAGGCTGATTCATATTTCGAATTTTCGCAAAGTAAAAAGGGTGGATACCGTGATTCGTGTCTTTGCCCTGATACGAGAACAAATCCCGGCATGCCTGTTGCTCGTGGGCGACGGCCCGGAACGGCCGCGTTGCGAACAACTTTGTCGCGAGCTGGGAATTGCATCTGATGTACGATTTCTTGGCAAACAAGAAGCTGTTGAAGAGATCTTGTCGGCGGGCGATCTATTCCTCTTGCCTTCTGAAACAGAAAGTTTCGGCTTGGCTGCCTTGGAAGCCTTAGCCTGCAGTGTGCCTGTGGTGAGCAGCCGATCCGGCGGCCTACCCGAAGTGAATGTGGATGGGGTGACTGGCTTTCTGACGGATGTTGATGATGTGCCAGGCATGGCCTTTGCGGCCATGCGCCTGCTTAGGGATGATGCGCTATTGACAGATTTTCGCCATGCAGCGCGAAAACAGGCTGAACGATTCGACATCCACCGGATTCTCCCTCTGTATGAGGAAGCTTATCGCCAGGCGCTTCATCTTGTGCGCGCAGGATGACCTTACCGATTTCAACGATCCTGCTGCTCCCGACAAGCGGTTATTGAGGCCTACTGCATCATTCACCTCAGTGATCAAGGATGGGGCGTAAGACTTGGTTTGATCAAATTATTC
>CAIVQI010000059.1 GCA_903908015.1 uncultured Bacteroidota bacterium | reverse complement strand
TTTTAATAACAATTGATAAAAAATGACCTGCAAACTGCAAAAATACGGAAATTTGCAGGCCTTGCCAAAGAAAAAGTCCGATTTAACCGATGAATAACAGATCCATAGATTCCAGTCATGCCTTTTGTCTGGTGGAATGTCCGCGCGATGCCATGCAGGGCATTCATGCCTTTATACCCACAGAGATCAAGACGGCTTATCTCAACCTGTTACTGGAGGTAGGCTTTGATGTTATCGATTGCGGTAGTTTCGTGTCGCCCAAAGTCATTCCTCAAATGTCGGATACGGCTGAGGTGTTGCATGCTGTGCAACGAGGCAGTAGCCGATCGAAGCTGCTTTGTATTGTAGCAAACCAAAAGGGTGCTGAAATGGCAGCGCTTCATGAACAAGTCGACATTTTAGGATTTCCGTTTTCAATCAGTGAGACTTTTCAATTGAGCAATACGGGGGTGGGAAGAGTCGCCGGCTTGGAAACCATTGCGCATTTAGTGGATCAGTGCGCACGACATCAAAAGGAGTTGGTGGTCTACCTATCCATGGGATTCGGCAATCCGTATGGTGAAGAATATGATTCCTCGATGGTTGGTGAATGGACCCAGAGACTTGTCGACCTGGGGGTGAACACCCTTTCTTTGAGCGACACAGTGGGCCTTGCCACGCCCGAACAAATAAAGTCATTATATGAGCCTTTAAAAAATAGTTTTCCCCATGTTTCATTTGGTTTGCATCTGCACGCGCATCCGGCACACCGCGACGATAAAATGGCCGCGGCTTATGAAAGTGGTTGTAGGAGATTCGACGGGGCGCTACTCGGTTTTGGGGGCTGTCCGATGGCGCAAGATGAGATGGTTGGAAATTTGGCTACCGAACACATTGTTCAATTCGCCAAAAAACAGGGCATTGGCTTGAATCTGGTGACCGAAAAATGGCATCAGGCCCAATGGATGGCCACCGGTATTTTTGGCACTTTCCATTAGTAGAGGTAAGCACAATAAAATAAGTATGAGCAAGAACACATCCGATGCGCCATGGCCTCTGCGCAAAACCAGACTCTATTTTGTTTTGTCTGGCTTTTTTATCACAAACGCACTGCTCGCAGAGTTTATTGGGGTTAAAATTTTTTCTTTGGAATCGAGTGCTGGGTTTAAGCCCCTGGACCTTAATTTTTTTGGTTTGGAGCATGTTGGCTTCAATCTAACAGCAGGTGTATTGCTTTGGCCATTTGTTTTTGTGATGACGGACTTGATCAATGAATATTTTGGAATGAAGGCTGTTCGGCAGTTCTCCTGGTTCGCCGTTATTCTCATTGCTTATGCTTTTTTGTTTGTGAGTCTGGCCATTGCCCTGGTGCCTGCCGGATTTTGGCCAGCGTCTCAAGTCGATCGTGGAATACCTGATATGCAGCGGGCCTACGAAGCGATTTTTGGTCAGGGTCGTTGGATCATTGTTGGCTCGATTGTGGCCTTCCTGATCGGACAATTGGTTGATGTTTGGGTATTCCACTGGGTTAAATTCAAGACAGGAGAGCGGTTTATTTGGTTACGTGCAACTGGTTCCACCTTAATTTCCCAACTTGTCGACAGTTTCGTGGTTTTGTGGATCGCGTTTTACCTGGGAGCGGATTGGCCACTTTCTACTGTGCTGGGAATCGGCCTCATCAATTATTTTTATAAGTTTGCGGTGGCTGTTTTGCTCACGCCGTTGATTTATCTCGCACATCATAGCATTGAGGAGTATTTAGGACAGGAGCTTGCAGTCAACATGCGCCGAGAGGCCATGAATTAATATTCATTTAATCTTGGAAGG
>CAIVQI010000058.1 GCA_903908015.1 uncultured Bacteroidota bacterium | reverse complement strand
CTTGGGGCGGACCAAACGATGCCACGAATCAGATTACCAGCTACATCAGCACACTCCGACTCATCCGACAAGGAAATGGTGCCCTCAACTGATCCTTCAAGCCAGAGCTCCACCAATGCGCCTCCTCCACCTGCTAAACCATGAAGCCCATACCACGCCAGGCGTACCGTTCTGCCAAGCTGACGAAACACAGGGGCCATGTCTGAAGAAGAGGCTTGTGGCAACCGAACATCCCGCAAAGTCAAGCCCTCTGGAAGCAACAGAACCAGGCTTATGGCACCAATGGTCTGGTCCGAAGTGGCCTCGATGCGTACAGGAAAGCGCATGCCAGAAGCCGATGAGGTTGTGCCTTGCTCCTGAAGCTTGTGGTATGAAGCCCGCAGCCAAGGGTTTGGTTGCATACTGCCATTAATATCGCCAGTGGCCAGGACACGAATGTTCCGTTCCACGCGGGGAGCCGAATTGCCCACCTGAACCTGGAGTGAATCGTACTGCCAATCGCCTGCCACAAAATTCCCCAACAGGGTGGCAAATCGTTGGTTGATGTTGAGTGCATCAGAGGCATTTACGACAGTGGTGAGGTTCACGTCCGCCGCTTTGAGTGGCAGACCAGACAACAGGGTTAATCCAGAGAAATGCCGTGCAGCCAGCAAGGCATCGGTCGCTGTGGCGCCTCCCCATGGTTTATTGTGGGTAATTCTCAGGCTGTAATTGCCAGGATTCACGCCAAGTAGGGCATATCGTCCCATAGAGTCCGTCGTTGCTGTGCGCAGCGTCTGGTTCGATTGGCGGAGTTCAACCAAACTGTTGCCCATGGGCGTCTGGGCAGCGTTGAGATAGGTGAGCCTGCCCTCTACGCGCGGTGCTGTTTGCCCACTTAACGCGATATTGGTGAGATAAAGATTGTTCCCATAGCCGCAAATCCCTACAAACTTGAGGCGAATTCTGCTGCCCGCGAAGGCCGATAAGTCAATGCTGTCGCGCCGCCATTCTGAAGGTGTAGAAGGTGTAAAGCCCCCACTGCTGAAGGTGCCGGCTGTGGCCAAATCTAAATTCTGTCGAAAATAGCCAGTGGGTTGAAAAGTCTGCCCACAATCGGTCGACACATCCACCCGAAGTCCATCAAATAAGGTGGTTGAATAGCGGGCGTAGGCTACGTCAAAGTAGAGCTTCACTTCGCCCGAAACGCCCGATAAGTCGTAGACCGGGGTAACCAGATCATCCTCCTGACCCGGAGCATTATAGGAGTAGAAATTGATCCATGCCATTCCCGAATTGCTGCCACCCGGACCAGCACCTGTTCGGAATTGCCAAGTGACGCTGTTATCGGGGTTTCGCATGCTCCATCCCGTAGGTAGATTGGATGCCGAAAAATTCTCTTGAATGGGGGGTATTTGTCCACCCCCCACGTTAATGTAATCGCTGCGAAGTAATGTGTCGGCCCCAAGGTTGTTAGTCACAATGAGGCGAATGTTGTAGGTGCCCAAGGCAGCAAAAAGTACGCGTGGATTCTGGGAGCTGGCCGTGGTTCCGCCAACGAACTGGAAGGTGGACGGGCTTATGGTCCACTGCCACGACAAAACCGCATTGAGGGTTTGATCGGTGAGGCTCACGGTATCGGTGAGACACGGAGCAAGTGAGCTGGCAGCAAAATTAGCCACGGGCGGCGCCTGGCAATTCAAAAGGCTATTCACAGGCTTTGGAATAGCAATACAGCGTCGTCCTACACCACCACCCGAGAGAACAGGAGCCACTGCAAACCAATCCGCCTGTGCCGGAACAGTTCCATTTACAGTAAAGCTTGTTGCAGTGGTCGTTCCGATGGAATCCATGTAGCGTTGCCCCAATCGGTATACGATGTATTGTGATGCACCCGGCACGGCGGACCAGCTTAGACCTGTTTCGGTCGGACAAACATAAGCGATTGAGAGGCCACTAACGAGCCGAACAATGTTAAAGGGCTGTTCAGATTGGGCAGATGTTGTGCCCGCTGTCACACGGATCAGGGCTTGGTTCGAGGGAGTGAGGGTACTGGGTACCGTCCAGCTTACGTGACGGACATTGTTTGCCTGATTCGTAGCTATGTTGGTCCATGTTTGCCCGTTGTTAGTTGAATATTGCACGGTAAATGTTCCCGAAACACCGGTGGCATCCCAGCGGATCAATTCAGTCTCGCCAGGAACGAAGCCTTCACCTCCGATGGGATAGGTGATCTGAATGCTGTCCTCATGCCATTCCCATACCACCCAATAACGTTGTGGGCCCAAGGGGACGGCAGTTCCCCTGATGCGGACCGAATAATTGCCGGCTTCAGGCAGCGAAACACTGACTTGCTCAGCGTTATTTAGGGTATCCACGCCGGGAACGGCCAAACTATTGAGGGCTGTGGCCGTGGGGGTTGGATTTAATACGAGGGGCAAAAGATTCACGCCATTTGGGGCAATCAGCCGCATGTCCAAATTATTGACCAAGGCCTTTGTGGCATTAGGCGCGCCCGCCTCATCGGCCCAATACAGCATCACCCTCAGGTTACGGGCAGTGTTTGGAACGCTGATGCTCACACTGACGCTGTCATTTTGGCTAATCAAGCCAGTGGCATAGCGGTTGGTTTCCATGGTTTTCAACGCCTTCAGCGCGTTGACACGGCCCCAACCGAAGCGAAAATCAGGCCCTGCATTGCCCAAATCCTCAGCCGTATTGAGCATGCACGCTTTGAGAAGGGCCGTTGGGGGCACGGCATTGTTGTTGAGGCTGCGGTAGGCATGGCTCAATTGTGCGAAAATGCCGGCTACACCCGGTGAAGCCGCTGAAGTGCCTCCGCCTGTCTGATAGGTGTTGTTGGGGGCGGTTGATAATTGGTTATAACCATTCGAACAAATGTCGGGTTTGATTCGGCCATCACGCGCTGGACCCCGACTGCTCGAGCTCTCTAATTGGTCAGTATTGCGAAGATTACCACAGGCCACCACGTTCTTGCCCGCTTTGTAGCCCCCGGTAATATTCCCCCAACCCGCACCGGCACCATATCCATGGTCGGACGTACCCGCATTTCCTGCAGAAAAAACGTGAATCAGCATTTCGTTGTTATGGATTTGTTCGTCTATGGTGGAGGCATTTCCATTGTATAGTCCGCCGTTCACCTCACTATAGGAAGTCGACGTGATCGTTGTGCCGAGCGTGTTGTAGTTAGACACCGCCGGTGAAACATGAGGGTAACCGTTAATGCCATACATATGCAGGTAGGCCCCAGGTGCCATCCCCTTTTTGGTCGGATCGAGGTTGGCTGCGCCCAATGCAATTCCTGAAACCATGTCACCATGTGTGTTACCGGCAGTGAAATCGTTGGTGTATTGGGTGAGGCGGCCGGTGAAGTCGATGTGTGGACCAATAGCACCGTCGTCGGCAATTCCCACCACGATCCCGCTGCCGTCGTAGCGGTATCCACCCAATTGTTGGTTGTCGATGGCATGCGATCGATGCAACGAACGTCCTTCCCGATCTTCGGGTTGACCATCAGCAGGTGCAGGTTCAATGAATTGAATGGCGGGATGTTCAGCAAAGGCCAGGATCTGCTCGGGCCTCATCCATCCGCACAATAAATGATCGCCTGTTGAATTTGGGATGATGTCTAACAGGGACCCGAACGATGCCAAAAGATCTGTGTCCATCGAAACACCCCGGTACAAAACCACGTTAACCTTCAATTTATCTCCCTTATGTTGCAGTTGGATGTTGGTATCGGGATGGAGTAGCACAGGTTCGATTTTAGCGATCGGAGGCATTGAAGCGATTCCGTAGGCACCAGCATTCGTTAGGTGTTCGGGTGAAAACCCCACCGCAGCCCGTGCTAAATAAGTGTGCGGAGGAAGGAATCCGATCAGGTCTAAGCCTGCCCCCTTCAACTGATCGATGCGAGCTTGATCAGGAATCTGGGCAAATAACAACATAAAATAGTGTTTTCCTTGCCATTGGGGCATGGATACGAGGGATTGCGCCAGGGCGGTTGGGCTCTGTTCATGAATGAGCAGGGTGCCTGTTTGCACATAAACAGGAAGCGATGGTTGGGCGTTTATGGGAATTTGAAAGGAGACAAGGCCAATGCAGATTAAAAAAAAGGGAAACAGGTTTTTGAGGCGATACATAGTCAACAATCAATATTTAATAGGAATTTAGCGCAAAATACACATAATCTCAGATGCCACGTCAAGATACTTCGCCTCAAAAACTTCATGCATTGATGCGCGTTGGTATCTGTGTGGATGTTCGTTCGCCCGGTGAGTATCGAGAAGGGCATATTCCAGGAGCCCTATCAATGCCTTTGTTGAGCGATGCTGAGCGGGCAATAACGGGGATCACCTATAAGCAGCAGGGACGTGAGGCGGCTGTACAACAGGCGCTCATTTGGGTTGGGCCCAAGATGTCGGGATTCGTTGACCAAGCACGGAGGTTGAGCGCTGGTCGTCCGCTGATCTTGTATTGCTGGCGGGGTGGTATGCGTTCCCATTCAATGGCATGGCTACTGCAGCAGGCTGGATTGGAGGTTACAGTGCTCGAGGGGGGGTACCGCAACTGGCGTCGCTTTATTTATGATGTGATGGCTACATGGGGCAAATGGATCGTCATCGGTGGACCAACCGGCAGCGGGAAAACGAAACTGCTTCATGCCTTAAAGGAGTCAGGTGAACAGGTTCTGGATTTGGAAAGTATTGCCAACCACCGCGGATCTGCCTTTGGTTCGCTCGGTCTACCCCCTCAGCCTGGAAATGAACAATTTATAAATGACATCGGCTGGAGGTTGGGTGGGATGAAACGAGGACGTCGTATTTGGGTGGAAGACGAAAGCAGCATGATTGGCAGCCTTCATGTTCCGGAAGTTGTTGTAGGTCGACTATCCTCATCTCCTTTCGTGTATCTGCAAACGGATCCCGTACGGCGCATTCGGGAATTGGTGGAGGAATATGGACAACATCCACCAGAAGAACTGGCAGGCGCTTTCCAAAAAATAGGGCGTAAAATCGGTGGTCAGTACCTCAACCAGGCTTTGGAAGCAATCCACGCAGGTCGTCTGGATGAAGCAGCGGCCATTGCGCTGCGCTACTACGATAAGGCTTATGCGCAGAGCATGGCCATGCGGCATCCATCGGGCGGTAGGTCAATTACATGGGGTGAAAATGAAGAGGCCATTCACGTATATAAACGTCTTATAAGTCTAATAAATAAAAATAAAATATAAAATAACACATAAATAACAATAAATAATTAAATTTATGATTGATGAATGAAATGCCACCGCTACCGCGTTTAACCGAATTGTCCCCCGCATCGGGTTGCGGATGTAAACTTCCTGCGCAGCAATTGGACCGAATGCTCGCGCAGGTACAGCCATCGAACAGCGGTGGACTGCTGCTGGGGTGGGAAAATAGAGACGATGCGGCGGTCTACCGATTCTCATCAGACCGTTTGTTGTTGTCCACCGCCGATTTTATGAGTCCACCTGTCGACGACCCCTATGATTTTGGTCGCATTGCCGCCACCAATGCCATCAGCGATATCTACGCCATGGGTGGGGAGCCCATGCTGGCCTTGGGCATTCTTGTATGGCCATCCGATAAACTCACACCAGAAATGGGTGCCGAAGTGTTGAATGGCGCACGTGAGGTCTGCGACGATGAAGGTGTGGCCCTCGCAGGCGGACACAGCGTGGAAGGCCCCCAACCCCTGTTTGGACTGTCAGTGAACGGATGGGTGGCACCTGAACATGTACGAACCAATGCCGGTGCGCGCGTGGGCGACTGGCTTTACCTCACCAAGCCACTCGGCATTGGTGTGCTCATTGCAGCCCTTCGCCGCCAAGCCCTGCAAGCCAACGATCTATTTACCCTACTCCAGCTCACCACGCAATCCAACCGGGTGGGTGCGCAGTTCGCTCGTGAGGCCTATGTGCACAGCATGACTGATGTCACCGGCTTCGGTCTGCTTGGCCACCTACTTGAAATGTGTCGTGCTTCGGGTACGGGTGCAGCGCTTTACCTCGATGCCTTGCCCCAGGCAGAGGGATTGGATCCCTATGTGCTGTCGATGATCGTGCCTGATCAGACCTACCGAAATTGGAATGCGGTTGAAGCACAAGTGCGGGGCATGCAAGGAATGGAGTTTATGATACTTTGTGATCCACAAACCAGTGGTGGCCTACTACTCAGCGTGCATGCCCAGGCCACCGATACCTTCGAGGCCAAGGCAAGGGCATTAAAGCAACCCATTTGGCGAATTGGTCGCATGGTATCGAAGTCTGGTGTCGACATTTTGCCCCGATTTAATGGAGCATAAGTTCGGCTGCTTTTTCTGCAATCAATACGGTGGGTGCTTGTGTGTTGCCACGAGTTATTGTAGGCATAATCGAGGCATCAACGACCCGTAATCCCTCCACCCCATGTACCTTCAGTTGGTCATCCACCACAGAATTTTCGTCGGCCCCCATACGGCAGGTGCCCACCGGATGGTAAAGTAATTCTGTGTGCCGCCTGAGGTGCGTGATCACATCAGCGTCATTCTGGATAGGCTTCATCGGTAAATAGGGTTCTAATCGCCATCCCTCAAAGGCTGGCGCCTCCATGATGGCCCGAGCTTTATGAAATCCGATTAGCATTCTGTCTAAATCAGCGGAATCCGAGTAGACCTTTGGGTCGATCATGGGTGAGAAATGGTCATGCGGATTGGGTCGAACGCAACCACGCGCGTTCGGCTGAACCAAAATGGGGGCGAGGCTAATGCCGTTTCCTTTTGGCCGCACAAATCCATGGTCAACGAAGAATACCGGGGCAAAGTGATATTGAAGGTCGGGTGCACTGAGGTCATCCCGACTACAGGTGAAGCCACCGGTTTCGCACAGATTGCTGCACAGTGGACCTTCACGTTTCCACCACCAACGGAACAAATTGGCGATCGTATCATCACTGTCGTAGGAAGCGCCCCGTCGGGTTCGGTAGGCGAGGGGCACAACAGGATGGTCCTGGAGGTTCCTGCCAACCCCAATCCGCGCCTGTCGTAGGCCTACATTCATCTCCTTGAGCCATTCAGGGTCCCCAATACCACTGCGCATCAAGAACAAAGGCGATTCAATGGCCCCCCCGCACACTATGACCGATTGGCTAGCAAAAATGCTGCGTTTAGCGCGACCAATTCCAACCTCAACCCCTGTCACCCTGTTGCCTTCCCACAGTGCCTGGATCGCCCGAGCGCCCGTAATGATGTTTAGATTCGGTCGGTGTGTGGCAGGACGCAGAAAAGCATGGGCCGGACTGTGTCTGGCGCCGTTTAAAATATTCACGGGGTGTATGCCGACCCCATGCCCTACATGATCGTTGAGGTCATCCACAACGGGATAGCCGGTTTGTGCCGAAGCCTCTAAAAAAATGCGACTCAATGGATGGATACGCTCGGGTTTTTGGATGTTCCATAAGTCTAAACTCTTTTGGAATAGGGGAAGCAAGCTTGCATAATCCCAGCCATGGTTACCAAGCGCTGCCCACCCATCAAAATCTTCGCGGTGACCCCTGATGTAAATCATCGCGTTGATGGCACCGGACCCACCCAGTGTGCGACCGCGTGGAATAAATAACGATCGCCCTTCCAATTCCGGCTGCGGCACGGATTGATGGGCATAATCGACCCCCGAACGATAGAGTTTGGAAAAAGCGGCTGGAATTTTAATCAGGGGATGTCGATCAGGGGGCCCCGATTCAACAAGAACCACCTGGCGAGAAGGATCCTCACTCAGGCGGTGGGCCAACACACATCCCGCAGAACCCGCACCGATAATTAAGTAGTCGGTATGTAAACGATCAGATCTCGACATTCCTCAAAAATAGGATGTTTGTGTAAGATGATTCAATAATTTTGACCAACGCAACAGCGGTCACTTCATTTCACTATAAAACATGGGCATCATTGGTGGTGTGCTGAAAGGCGCTCTCAAAACACGGGCACGACTGAAGTTGCCCCAACCCGCCCCACTCAAGCAGCAGGAGCGTGTTTTGCGCAAGTTGTTGGATCGGGCCAAGGACACTCAATTCGGACGTTATTATGGATTCGGGTCACTATTGAATCACCCCGAAATTTCTGCTGAATTTGCCAGAAGGGTCGATTGGCACGACTACAACCGCATATTCGATCTTTGGTGGTCGAAGCAGCTCGCCGGACAAGCAGACATCAGTTGGCCGGGCAGGACACCCTATTTTGCTTTGAGTTCGGGCACAACCGGAGCACCGAGCAAATATATTCCTGTGACCTCAGACATGCTTCGTTCGATGCGTAGGGTATCGCTTAGCCAATTGGATCTGCTCGCTCAATACAACCTCCCCTCCGAATTGTATACCAAGAAGGTACTCATGCTGGGTGGCAGCACCCGTTTGAAGGGGGATGGGGATCACTACTATGGTGACCTAAGCGGCATCACCTTGTCAAAGGTTCCTCTCTGGTTCGAGCCATTTTTTAGTCCAGGCAGACGAATCGCCCGACTCGACGACTGGAAACAGCGTATTGAAGCCATGGTGCAAAAGGCGCCGGAATGGGATGTGTGGATCATCACAGGGTCTTCGACTTGGCTGGTATGGCTGATGGAGCAGATCATTGATCGTTACCACCTTCAAACCATCCATGATATATGGCCCAATCTCAAGGTTTGTACCTATGGAGGCGTATCCATTCAACCCTACCTTAACCGTTTGGCTCGTTGTACGGCCCAACCACTGATTCTTATCGAAACTTATCTGGCATCAGAAGGATTCCTCGCCTATGATACCCGTCACAGTGATGTCCGCCAGGGAATGCGACTTAACCTCAATCATGGGATTTTCTTCGAATTCATCCCATTTAACCGTTCCAATTTTGATGAGGAAGGTTCGCCGAGGCCCGGATTTGAGGCCTTGCGAGTCGAACAGCTATCGGAGGGAGAGGAATACGCGCCCCTGATCACCACATGTGCCGGAGCTTGGCGCTACCTGATCGGAGATACCATCCGGTTGACCTCTGCCGCACACCATGAAGTTGTTCTGACCGGCCGCACACGACAGTTTTTGAGCTTGTGTGGCGAACATCTGTCACATGACAACATGAATGCCGCCATATTGCAACTATCGGCGCGACTCGGAGTTTCTTTGGGGGAATTTACAGTACATGCGATCGAAGGAAACGACGGACTCGGACACCATTGGTATATTGGCTGCGATGTCCATATTTCTGAGGAACAGGCCGCGCGTTGGCTCGATGAGGAACTGTCTGCACTGAACGACGACTATGCAGTGGAACGCCAATTTGCCCTTTCTCAATTCAAAGTCGATTTTATTCCCCAAAGCTGGTTTTTGCATTGGATGGAGCAACGGGGGATGCTTGACGCGCAAAGGAAATTTCCCCGGGTGTTGCAGGGTGATGTGCAAAAGGCCTGGATCAACTTTTTGCGCGAAAAAAGGGAGGGTAACGGCACATGATGCCCCATCCCTATATCCAAGGATTCGGCTTTGGCATGATGTTATCGGTGCTCATTGGCCCCGTTTTTTTTGCCCTGTTGCAGATCAGCATCACGCGAGGTTTTAGGGCAGGTGCCCAAATTGCGCTGGGAACCCTTCTCAGCGATGTGGTGGTGGTGGGGTTGTGTTACTACGGACTAACAGGCCTCGTGGCCATCCCTGAGAATCAGCGGCTTTTGGGTATATGCGGTGGATTGTTCATGCTGTTTTATGGGGTTTACTTGCTGGCCTCCCGTCCAACTACTTCGCCCCATGAGGCGACCAATCGCTATGAATCTGTATCTGGTGGCAAAGGACTCTTGGTGGTCAGGGGTTTTCTTCTCAATCTACTTAATCCGTTTACAATGGTATATTGGCTTGGACTGTCAACTTGGGTCAGTGCGCTACCCACTTATGAACAGGTCGATGACATGGCTTTTTTTGGAGGAACGCTGAGCGCAGTACTCGTGACCGACCTGCTGAAGTCCTATCTGGCCCGACGCCTCAGGCCTTGGCTTAGTCGGGCCCGGGTGCTATGGCTCAACCGCATCACTGGACTGGTGCTGATGGGCTTCGGGATATCCCTTTTGCTCCAAGTTTTTTGGTTGAAACGCAATTTTTTTTAGCATTTACCTATATTTGCGCTCCCTTAGAAGTTCGGGGTGTAGCGCAGTCCGGTTAGCGTACACGTCTGGGGGGCGTGAGGTCGCTGGTTCGAATCCAGTCACCCCGACCAAAAAGCAACTGCATCGAAGCAGTTGCTTTTTTTTTGCCCAGGTCGCTTTTTGCATCCGGCCCATATGTGTTTAGTAAAACATGTGTTATTGACTGTTTTTTATTGAATTTTGCGCATGCTTTCAGATTGATTTGGCAAACTGCATCGGGGTAGGCAAATTTGCATCATGAACGAGGCGGTCATGCATTTCATATGGAACAACAGGCTGATGAGGCCTGGGGCATGGCATACCCAGTCGGGTGAACGAATTTGGTTGGAGTCGCCTGGGCAGCACAACCGCGATGCAGGCCCCGATTTTCTTGGTGCGCAGCTGCGCATCGGGAAGTTGTGGTGGACCGGTGCGGTGGCAATGCACTGGCATGCCATGGAGTGGTACCGTCATCGCCACCAACTCGATCCAGCGTATAATCAGGTGATTCTGCATGTTGTATGGGAGGGTAGTCAATCTGCCACGCGCTCAGACGGTTCAGAAGTAGATACATTTGTACTGAAGCCTTGGGTGGACGGCAGTATTCTCGATCATTACAGGCAACTGATGTCGGATCGCGGCGAATTTCCCTGCGCATCTCAGCGGGGTTTGGTCGATCGAAGTCGCTATTTCGCTATGTTGGACCGGGGAGGCTTGGCGCGACTCGAGCAACATACCCGGCGTTTTCGCTCGTATCTCCAACGATCCGGGGGCGACTGGGACCATGCCATTTGGGTGGGATTGGCCAGAAGTTTCGGCATGAAGGTGAACAGCCACGCCATGGAACAAATGGCACTTTCCATTCCGATGTCCGAAATAAGGGCATGTCAGGGTCAGTTCGATCGTATCTGGGCACTCATGAATGATCGGGTCGGAAGCAGAACTTCCACGATTCGCCTCCGGCGCTTGCGCATGCGACCTGTTTCCTTCCCAGAAAAAAAACTGAAGCCATTGGCCATATTGGTGGCTCACGGACTTCCAAATGCTTTTGCATTGATGGCAACCTCTCATCCAGCCCAGGTCAGGGCGCTGTTTCGAAATGCCGCAGTGCTCCAGCCCAGATCGAATCTATTGCCACAGCCCGATGACTGTTTATCTCCGACTACCCTTCAGGTGTTCATCATCAATGGACTTATTCCGGCTATATTTTGTTATGGTGAGCAAAACCACTGGCCTCAAGTACAAGATCGCGCAGTTCAATGGCTCGAACAATTGGGTCCAGAAAAAAACAGATTCACAAATATTTTTGCATCTTTGGATGTTTATGCCGACAGTGCCCTCCGATCTCAAGGCATGATCCACCAGATGAATGACTATTGTTGGCCACGTCGTTGTTTAGAATGTGCCGTTGGAGCGTTTTTGATAACCAGAACATTGAATAAGCCTTATGCACAAACAGCTTGACTATCTTAAAGACATGAGTCAACTTCAGTTCTTTGGGGTGTGCTCGTTCATTGGTGACACTTGGGGAATACCCCTCGACAGAATCAGGATTGTGTTCGTGTACGTTTCTTTATTTTCTTATGGTTCATCAGTACCGCTCTACCTCATAGCGGCCTTTTGGCTGCACATCAGACAGTACCTGAAAAGAAGCCGCTGCTTGGTAGAGTGATGGTCAGAATTTTGGTCACAGGCTGCAATGGCCTTTTGGGAAATCGTTTGATCGAATTCCTTAGGGCGCGCACAGACGTTGAGCTGATTGCCACCTCTTTAGGACCCAATCGCCACATTCAGTTGGAGGGATACCATTATGTTCCTATGGATGTGATGAGCGAGCATCAAGTTCTGGAAGTTTGCGGACGTTACAGACCGGATGCCATCATCCACACCGCCGCCCTCACCCAGGTGGACATGGCCGAGCAACAGCCACTCCGGTGCCGACGCCTTAATGTGGGGGCAGTGGCAAACATGGTTGGTGTTTGCGCCCGATTTGGAATTCATTTGGTGCACCTTTCGACCGATTTCGTGTTCGATGGATTATCGGGTCCTTATTCGGAAACCGATCCTGTATCGCCCATCAGCGTCTATGGAAGGTCTAAGGCTGCAGCCGAACTACTCCTAAAAGACAGTGAGATTTCATGGGCTGTGGTGCGCACCATACTGGTCTACGGACATGAAGTGCCGGCTGGTCGTTCAAACATTGTTTCATGGGCTGTGAAACTACTCCAGTCGGGCGACGAAGTCCGGGTGGTCAATGATCAGATTCGGATGCCGACATTCGTCGGAGACCTCGCCCAAGCCTGCGTGGAAATTGCGATGAAACGAGAGCGTGGGATTTTTCATATTTCCGGACAGGATGAAGTGAGCATAGTCGAATTGGTCGGACGGGTAGCCCAACATTTGGGCCTGAGCATGGAGAAAGTTCAGCCCGTATCCAGTTCCGATCTGCCCGGGGCTGAGCTTCGTCCACGCCGAACTGGTTTTCTATTGGACAAAGCCAGATCGAAGATCAACTATTACCCGATTCCCCTTGATCAGGGCTTGACAGCCGTTTTGGGACCTCATGTTCATTAGTCTTCATTTGTCATTCCCATCTCTATACATTATGTTTGACGCTGCTTCACCTATAAATCAAATGTCTCATGTCCGATAAAGATTCCTGGGGTTCCCGAATAGGTTTAATTCTCGCCATGGCGGGAAATGCCATTGGTTTGGGTAATTTTTTGCGCTTCCCTGTTCAGGCCATGCAAAACGGGGGTGGGGCATTTATTATACCCTATTTGGTTTGTTTTCTGGTTATGGGCATTCCACTCTTGTGGATAGAATGGGGTGTAGGCAGATATGGTGGCCGTAGGGGCAATCACAGTACACCCTTCATCTTGGATCAAATGGGTCGGGGTCGGTTTTGGAAGTACTTCGGGGTTTTTGGTATTTTCACAAACATCGCTGTGGCCGCCTACTATTGCTATATTGAATCGTGGACATTGGCCTATGTCTACCACAGTCTCATCCAGACCTTTCAATCGATGGGTCAGTCGGAGGTGGCTGCTTTTTTTCTGAAGTATGTGGATGTTGGGAGCAGTACCTCAGGGATACCGTATGAATCAATCGTGTTTTATGTAGCCTGTCTGTTCCTCAACGTTTGGATATTATCGCGTGGATTAAGCGGTGGGGTTGAACGCGTGGCAAAAATTGGAATTCCCTTGTTGATGTTTTTTGGATTATTTCTCGCCATCAAGGGATGGACGCTCGGCAGTTCGGGCGCTCCCAAAGGGTGCACCGATTGCAACAGTTGGTTGGGTATGGACTACCTCTGGAAGCCACAGTTCGACAGTTTGTGGAATCCAAAAGTCTGGTTGGCTGCCGCGGGTCAGATTTTCTTTACGCTATCCGTAGGGATGGGGACAATACAGTGCTATGCGGCCTATGTGCGTTCGAAAGATGATATTGCCCTGAATGCAATGTCTGCGGGTTGGATGAATGGTTTTGTAGAAATCGTATTGGGCGCCAGTATTGTGATTCCCATTGCAGTGGGTTATCTCGGACTGGACTGGGTGAAAGAAAATGCTGGATTTTCTATGGCATTTCAAACCATGCCGTTTTTGTTCAGTAAATGGGGGGTACTTTTGGGAACTGTCGCGGGAACAATGTGGTTTGGTTTGTTATTTTTTGCTGGAATTACATCATCGCTTGCCATGGGCACACCATGGATGGGTTTTATGCGGGATGAATTTGGATGGAAAACAACCAAAGCCGCTTGGTCGTTCGGCGCCTTAGTATTGGTGATGGGATTGCCCACGGTTTGGTTTTTCGATAAAGGGGTGTTCGACGAATATGATTATTGGGCGGGCACGGTGTCTTTGGTTGTTTTTGCTTTGGCAGAGACCATTTTGTTTGCATGGGTTTTGGGCATCGACAAAGGCTGGGCTGAAATCACGCGCGGGGCGGATATGAAAGTACCCCTGATTTACAAGCCCATCATAAAATACGTTACACCAACATTTCTTCTAGCAGTTTTTCTCGGTGCGCTGTTCACCCCCAAAAACAACGATTGGTCTCGTGCCTTTCGTGAGGGTTGGGAATTAGACCCGTCGAGTATCATTGGCAATATCACCCACAAAGGATTGGTGGCAAATCGCAGCTACTTTTCCAGCCAATTTGAGGCGGAAGTCGGCGGAACGGTTGATTCAATTCAGCGTCAAACAGGGGGTGGTTTTGTGGTACATATCAAAACACTCGATCAATCCTCCAAGCAGTATTCCTTTGAACCGGATGCAGTGCCAGCTGTTTCAGCCGGCGATCAGGTGAACATAGGTGCGCCTATTGCGCATGGAGCCTTCACGAATCGGGTTTTTTACATCGATATGGCTCGCCTCGGCCTGTTGGCCTTATTTGGCTTTATTGCCTGGCAGGTATACCGAGCCACTGTGCGAAGAGAACGTTTGGGTGTTACAGAGGTATCAGATGCTGAAGATGAAGATCATCGTTCCACCAAACAATAATTCAAAAACATGAGTAACACCGCATTTTGGATGATGCTTTTTGTCAAAGTTTCCGTGACTTTGATCACAGCTTATTTTTTCTGGCAAGTTTTGGAGGCCAACAAACGCAAGGCTGACTGATCTATTGGAGGATTAGCACATTATATTCATACTGATGG
>CAIVQI010000057.1 GCA_903908015.1 uncultured Bacteroidota bacterium | reverse complement strand
GACCCTGGATTTTGAAAAAATTTGATCAACTCCCGCAGATGGCTGAGGCCATAAACAGCAATGTGCTCAGCAAGCGCCGCTTCACGGGCGTTCTCCAAGGGTAGAATTATCCCCTTAAAACCCTGAGCTGAGGCTGAAAGGGCCATAGAAAGGGCGCCCCGTACGGGTCTGATGCGACCGTCGAGCGATAATTCACCCATGATGATGTAGTTCGAAATACCCCCTTCCGGGATGTAGCCCGATATGGCCAGCACGCCCGTTGCAATGCATAAATCGTAGGCTGCACCTTCTTTGCGTAGGTCAGCCGGCGCCATATTGATCACATATTTCTGGTACTTCATCGGATATCCTGTGTGGCGCAGGGCCGATTGTATGCGGTACAATCCTTCCCGAACGGCGTTGTCGGGCAGGCCCACCAAATGATATCCAATACCCCCGGGGTGCAGGTCAATTTCAACCCGTATTCGAATGGCTTCAATGCCCACTAAGGCGCTGCCAAAAACCGTTAGCATATCAGTGCAAACAACGTGCTTTCACACGAGAAGCAGCTGAATATGGGGCATTATTATAACAAAACCGGGTTTTTGAAGCCTTCAATAATCGGAAACAAGCATATTATTTTGTGTTTTGAAGGGTCACCCCCTAAGAGGGTCGGTCCCTAAGAGGGTCAGTCCCTAAGAGGGTCAGTCCCTAAGAGGGTCAGTCCCTAAGAGGGTCAGTCCCTAAGGGAGTCACCCCCCAAAAAAATATGGACATTCAGTTGATCAGTGAGTCGACTGAATGGAAGCCACAAAATAAATCAATTCGGTTTCATTGGAGACCCCGCAACTGTTGCCCTGTATGACTTTCTGGGCAGTCCATGAGTTGCTCGGGCGTCCCTTCGAACACCAATTTCCCTCCATCGCGACCCCCTTCAGACCCCAGGTCGATCACCCAATCCGCGGCACGGATGACATCCGGGTTATGTTCGATGATCCAGATGGAATTGCCTTGTTTTTGCAGGGCATTTAGCGCCTCCATCAACTTTCTAACATCATAAAAGTGCAACCCAGTGGTGGGCTCGTCGAAAATAAATAGTGCATTCCGTGCTTGCTGACCATGGGTGAGGTAGCTGGCCAGTTTCATGCGCTGCGCCTCGCCCCCCGAAAGGGTACTGGATGATTGCCCGAGCGACATATAGCCTAGTCCTACATCCGACAAAGGTTTTAGGCGTGTAACCACCGAATTTTGGTCGTGGAAAAACAACAGCGCATCGTCGACGGTCATGCACAATACATCGTAGATTGTTTTTTCGCGGTACCGTATTCCCAGAACGCTCGGGCCGAACCGCATGCCGCCACAATCGTCGCAAGGTAGGGTGAGGTCGGCCAGAAACTGCATACTGATGGTCACAGTTCCCTCACCTTGGCAAGTTTCGCACCGTCCACCAGGTACATTAAATGAGAAATGGGATGCTGCCAGCCCCATCACCTGACTGGCCGGCTGAGCAGCGAAAAGTTGACGAATACCATCGTAGGCCTTGGTGTAGGTTACCGGATTGGAACGGCTCGATTTGCCAATGGAGTCTTGGTGCACCAATTCAATCATTTGAAGGGCCTGCACGGGTCCCTCAATACGGTCATGATCGCCTGCCTTTTCCGACGACTCGTTCCGCATGCGCAACATCGCTGGAAACGCGATTTGTTTGATGAGGGTTGATTTCCCCGAACCACTTACCCCCGTGATCACGGTGATGCAATGTAGGGGGAGGTTTATGGTCAGGTTCTTCAAATTATGGGCGCGAGCGCCGTGAATGGTGATGCCGCTTTGCCATTGGGTTCGGGCTGGTGCATGGGGTTTCGTTTTCAATTCACGGAGTGCGGCACCAGTTGGGCTCTCCGCACAAGCCAAAAGTCCTTGGTAGTCGCCTTGGTAGATGAGTTGCCCGCCTCCACTGCCCGCGGCCGGGCCAATATCAATCAGATGATCGGCTGCCCGGATGATGGTTTCGTCGTGTTCCACCACCACCACGGTGTTGCCGGCATCGCGCAGACGGCGCAACACCCCAACCAGACGCGCACTATCGCGGGCATGCAATCCAACACTGGGCTCATCGAGTATATACAGACTGCCGGCCAGGGTGCTGCCCAAGGAAGTAGCCAGGCGAATGCGTTGGTATTCGCCCCCAGATAAGGTCTGGGTAGGACGATGAAGGGTAAGGTATCCCAGTCCCACTTCACACAAAAGATTAAGGCGGGTGATGATCTCTTTCAGCAATCGATCTGCAAGTTGCTGCAAAGCAGTCGGCAGGCTCAGTTGACTGAAGAACCTCAGGGATTGGTCGACCGGCAGGAGCGTGAGATCGGGGAGGTTCATGGAGGTGTGTCCGTTGGCCGTGGGCAGATACACATAACCCGCATCCTGGCGAATCCGGCTTCCTTTGCAATCCGGACAAACCGTACGTCCGCGGTAGCGCGACAACATCACCCGGTATTGAATTTTGAACGACTCACGCTCCAAAAAAGCAAAAAATGCATGGAGTCCTTCAAACCAGCTGTTGCCGGTCCACAACAGTTCCTTCTCGGAATCGCTCAGCAAGTGAAATGGCCTGTGGATGGGGAAATCGAATTTGACCCCATGTCGGAGGAGGGGTTTGAGCCATTCACTCATTTTTTCGCCCTTCCAAGGTGCGATGCAGCCATCATAGACACTAAGGCTTTTATCAGGCACCACCAGATCGGGGTCAACACCCAGAATGGTGCCGAATCCTTCACAACGGCGGCAGGCGCCAAAGGGGTTGGAAAAGCTAAAGAGGTTCACTGAGGGTTCTTCAAACACCATCCCATCCGCTTCAAATCGATCGCTGTATGCCACAACTTGCGCTCCCCAATCGAGCAAACAGGCGCCGTGCCCCTCGAAAAATGCGGTTTGTACGGAGTCTGACAATCGTGAGCGAAGATCCTCATCACTGCGGTCAGTCGTGATGCGGTCCACCACCACCTCTACCGTCCCTACTACCCCAGCCGCCCCATCTACCCCAGCCGCCCTATCGTTTCCATTTGATGCCTTCCTGGCTGGGGCACCGGATGCAGCATCAGCAGCGTTGCCATGCGCCGAAAGCCAATCCTCAATACGGAACAATACCCCGTCTATACGCACCCGCAAAAAGCCTTTTTGCAGCAGTACCTTAAACTCATCTGACAAACTGCGGCGTTCATGGCGCACGAGCGGACAGCGAATCTCACAGGTCTGCTCGTCGGGTTGCGATAAAATCTCTTCCACCACCTCATCTACAGTATGCCGTTTGACCACCATGCCGCTTACCGGTGAACGGGTTTCCCCAATGCGGGCAAACAACAGTTTTAGGTAATCATATATTTCCGTGGTGGTGCCAACGGTCGACCGCGGATTCCGCCCCCCGGTTTTTTGCTCAATAGCCACAGCCGGTGAAATCCCATGGATGTAGTCGACCTCTGGCTTCTTCATCCGGTTGAAAAACTGCCGGGCATAGCTCGAAAGGCTCTCCACATAGCGGCGTTGCCCCTCGGCATACAGCGTATCAAAAATAAGAGAGGATTTTCCTGAGCCAGACAGGCCGGTCACCACCACCAATTGACCACGCGGGATGGCCAAGTCAATGCCTTTCAAGTTGTGCAAACGCGCATTTTTGATCAGAATGTGCGTGCGTGGACTACAATCTTCAATAGAGGGTGACAATGCTGTTATTCCTGCTGCTTTGGCGCGCAAAGTTCGGTACAAATCACTTTTATTGTTGTTTATTTTTGTGAAATGACTGAGCTTCACACCACCGATGATTTTCGTGATTTTCCACATTTGGCCCAGCAGCTGTCGGAAGTAGGGATTCGAAAAGCATTTAAGTCGGGCACAGCTGTGGTGCAGGAAGAAACTTCATCTGGCTCGATACCGCTGGTATTAAAAGGAACCCTCAAGGTGATGCGCACCGAGCCCGATGGCCGTGAAATCCTTCTTTATTATATTCAGGCTGGTGAGAGCTGCGTGATGTCTGTTTTAGGGGGATGGAGTGCATCAGCCTCGAAAGTGCGTGCAGAAGTGGAGGACGATGCTGAAATCCTGTTTCTTCCGGTGGATCGAATGTTGGATTTGGGACGCCATCATCCCCAGTGGGTTGAGTATCTATTTCGAATGTACCACCGCCGTTTTGAAGAGTTATTGGACATGGTCAATGCCATTGCATTCCAGAAAATGGACGAAAGGTTGTGGAATTTATTGAACAAGAAATCCGAAATGCAAAAGGCGCGCATATTGTACATCACCCATGAGCAATTGGCCAATGAATTGGGTACAGCACGCGTTGTGGTGTCGCGCTTGCTCAAGGAACTGGAAACGGAGGGTAAATTAACCCTCGCGCGCAATAAAATCCGTTTGGTTGGCCCATCAGGCTTAGGATAAGTCGCTATCGCTTGTGTCACTTTAGTAGCGGTACAATCCGTATTCAGTCCCGACATTTGCATCCATCAATACAATGGCTCATTATTTATGTCAAAACAAAATTTTTTCCTTCGTTTCTTCATCCCTATTACTCCTTTTCTTATGTTTGGATTGTTTGGTCAGTTGCTCGGGCAATCGGGCAATAACGAGTTGAGTGAGGCCGTCAAAAACGGCGCTTTTTTGGTTGACGTGCGCACCCCCGGTGAATTCTCAGGTGGAAGTGTTCCGGGTGCGGTCAATATTCCCTTGGATCAGGTATCCAGCCAAATCGCACGATTCAAAGGCAAAAAGGGGGTCGTGGTATTCTGCAAGAGTGGTATGCGCAGTGGGCAAGCGAAGAGTATCCTCGACCAAAATGGCATTCCTCAAGTAATCAATGGCGGAACCTGGCAGAATGTGAACAAGCTTGTAGGCCAACAATAACAGCGCTGTTCATGACTTTTCAGGAAATGATTGCGGGTGATAAGCCTGTGTTGGTCGATTTTTTCGCGACTTGGTGCGGGCCTTGCCGCATGATGGCACCCATTTTGGAGCAAGTTAAATCGCAGGTAGGTGATTCAGCCCTCGTGATTAAGGTCGACGTTGACCAACAGCCCCGTGCTGCGGCTCATTTTCGGGTTCAAGGCGTACCAACACTGATTTTGTTCCGTAATGGTGAAATTAAGTGGCGCCAATCGGGCGTGGTGCAGGCAACAGAATTGGTGCGACAGATTAATTTAGCTGCCCAGTAGGTGCTGTAGACTGCACAAGCCCTATCGGCTGTTGTACGCGTACTCTGTTTTCATTCCACGCATACCAAAGCGCGAAAATGACCAAAAAGTAGAGCGCTCGAAAGGGGTAGTCGTGCATCCATTGCCAGAAAGGCCAGTTCAGTCCCGACCAAGCGGCAAGTAGGGCAATGCGAAACACATTCGCAGCATGCACAATCAATAAAGCGCCGGGCACAAACCACAATTTGTGGCGCCAATTGCCCGGAAATAAAATGAGCAGGAAAGCACTTTGAAGAAGTTGTTTAAAGCCAGAGCAACCTTCGACCACAGTGAGTCCGCGTCCATTAGCGAAGTAGATTGTGCGGTTTGAGAGTACCTCTGTGTCTAATCCCGCCCAGCTGCACAACAGGAAACTGACTTCACTGATGTGGACAGCGAGGCCCAGGCGAATCGATTGTACCCATGGTAGCGCGAGCAAAGAATCCGCCACCGAATGATAGCTGAAATGAAAAACCAATAAGAGTCCAGCAAACCAAACGAGGTCTCCCAAATAGTACCATTCGCCTGTGGTATAGTGTTTTATTTTCGCCAAAACCTTTACTGGAAGCGATTTTTTCCCTTCCGAGGGGTCGTTTTGGCTGTGCGGTTCTACGGATTCGGTTTTCATGGCATTTGAGGATTCATTAGCGGGGGGGCATCATGGCCCGTTTGGGCCCGAAAGATGCCAAATACGCTTCTCAGGTCGAATTCTTCGATCCGTGCGGGTGTTTTGCGGTTTTGACCGTAGTAGCTGAGCGTTAATCCCTTGCGCCGTTCAACATCCGTCCAGCATATGAACAATGCACTGTGATCGACCCCACGGTAGGAGTAGTTGATGTGGTAGATCCAATCGCCAGGTTCAATCAGGCTCGTCGATGCATACGGACCGCCTTTCGACTTCAGGTAGATTTTCGTCTTTCCTTCGGGCCCCACGGTTCGATGATATACCTCATTGGCAAAAGTCCAACATGACCCCTTGATGATCTCTTTATGGCGACAGCCCATGTCAAATGCGGTTTTTAGGATGGGATGGGCCGCATCAAAGCAGGTGTCGCACGCCTGAAGTTTCGCTGCATCACCACAAACGCAGCGGTGCTTTTCATCCGCCGTAATGAAAAATTTATGGGACAATGTATCCAATGAGAGGGTGTTGTTTTGACCCCACGCATGTTGATTAACGTGCAGAAGAACGAAGCCCAATAAATAAAAAACAAGTTTTATATATGGATTTAACACAATAATATGTTATAACTATAAAATGTTACTATCCTGAATTTCTGCACCTAAAATAGGTCGGGGAGAGCCAAAATCAGGGCTACAAAACTCGGTTTTTTTCTGTCCCCGAACAAACTTAATCCAATCATAGGGTGTTTTTATAGCTTATGATGCCACCAAATGCTGATGCGGTAATCGAGGTGAGGGGATTGCACAAGAAATTCGGTTCGTTCGAGGCCTTGCGTGGGGTCGACTTCACGGTCTACAAGGGTGATGTTTACGGATTTCTGGGACCGAATGGTGCAGGAAAGAGCACAAGTTTGCGCATTATCCTGGACCTGATTAGGGCTGATCGAGGCACCGTGCGCATGTTTGGGATGTCGTATCAAACGCACCGAAACGAAATTTTGTCACGCATCGGTTGCATCATTGAAAAACCCGATTTCCATGGGTATTTGTCGGCCCAAACCAATCTGGAATTATTGGCCAGGGTTAGTGGGGCGAAGGGGAATAAGGTCGACCGCAAGCGAATCCGTGAAATGATCGATTTTGTGGGCCTCTCGGGTCGGGAACACGACCATGTGAAGGGTTTTTCGCATGGAATGAAGCAGCGGTTGGGCATTGCCCAGGCCCTCATGCACGACCCCGATCTCATTCTGCTCGATGAGCCCACCACAGGTCTTGATCCCCAAGGCATCATCGATATTCGCGCGCTTATTTTGAAATTGAGCCGTGAAATGGGCAAAACAGTGGTGCTGTCCTCTCACCTGCTCACGGAAATTGAACTCATCGCCACCCGAATGCTCATTGTACACAAAGGCCAAAGTGTTCGCGAGGGGAGCGTACGAGAACTCCTGCACGAACAACCCTTGCATATGTACCTCGATGCTCGTCCCATTGCCCAAGCCGAAGCCCTGCTTCGGCAGATGCCGGAGGTGGCATTGCTCGGCCAAAAAGATGGGCGGCTTGTGATCCAAACAGAGCGCGAGCAAGTGCCCCACTTCTCGCGTGCCCTCGTAGACGCTGGGGTGCAACTGCACAGTTTGGAGCCGCATCGCGCATTGGAAGACTACTTCCTTCAACTGGTGAACTCCTGACCGAAGTGATGGCCTCCAAAATCCAATTAGTGTAACCAAAGAATCACCATTGAAAAAGCCATGTTCATCGCTGCAGTAACCAATGAGTTCATCAAAATCGCCGCCAAACCGCGGTCATACCTCGGCTTGGCCGCCATTACCGTATTGGTGGGCGTTATAGAGTTGGCCATGCATCTCGACGGCGAGTCCTACGTGCGCTTTGTGACCTCTGGAATCGAACAAAGCTTCGATCTCCAGGGAAGCCTCCTCAATGGAAATCTAATGTCATTTATTGTGCTCCAACTTTTGATCATTCACGTTCCGCTCCTCGTTGCCCTGGTGACGGCCGACCTGATCTCGGGTGAAGCGGCAACGGGAACCTTACGCATGCTGATGACCAGACCCTTATCGCGCACAGCGCTTTGGATGGCCAAGTGCACGGCCGGGGCCCTCTATACCTTAATGATCCTGGTCTGGCTGGGTATATGCGCTGTGGGCATCAGCCTGGCATTATTCGGGCGAGGCGACTTGGTGGTGCTCAACAGCGATGGGATTCTGATCCTTCAACAGGGCGATATTCTCTGGCGCTTCCTCAGTGGATTTGCATTGGCCTACCTCGCACTCCTCACGGTGAGTACTTTATCGCTTACCTTGTCAGGATTTTCTTCCAATAGCCTGGGACCGATGGTGGTGACGATGGCACTGATTATCTTATTTACCCTCATTGGCACCCTTGATGTCCAGGTATTCGACCCCATCAGGCCATG
>CAIVQI010000056.1 GCA_903908015.1 uncultured Bacteroidota bacterium | reverse complement strand
GGTCAAAACCAACCAGATACACTGCTTTCGAGAGGCCCTGGTCAAAGAGTAATGCATAATAGAGTACTTCTTCGGGGCTTGCAGCGTCGAAAGTGTTGCACCCCAACAGCGTATTGTTGCGCTTTTGTGCCACCAGAATTCGGTGATCGAGCCTGGCAATCAGCAACACGGGCTGAATGGATGGCATGGGGCTGTTGCCAGTTGGCCAGTTGAGGAAACGCGACAAGATGGCCGCCTCAATGGAAATGAGTCTGTGTGATTGAAATAAAATGCCGATGGCACCAGATAAAGCTCCATTGTATCGTGTGGCAACCACCACTTCAGTTTCTGGAATATGATACAGTTTGGGTTCCGAGGATTGCTCAGAGACACCGAAGAGTAGGTTTAACGACTCATGGGGGAGTTGATCGCGACAAACCGAAAGTGGAATGGTGCAACAGGCTTCAGATGCCATCATAACAATGGGGGGCTCAATGATTGCGCCGAATTCAAACGAAAGCAAGCCAGGTACACATCCGCTGATCGAATGTAACAACCATTTGAATCGTTCATGCAAACTCCTCTGCGACCAATAATCAGGGAAACGTCCTTGCAAACATAGATTTACGGCATTGGAAACCTGATGCACACCAAGGAGCGACCACTCCAGGAAGCCATAAATCAAAATCAGATGATTGATTTGACCAGAAGAAACAAGCTCTTCGAGAGGCCCAGCCGACCAAAGTCGCGGCCTAGGGTCATTCCCAGTTTCCTGATAGGCTGGCATCGGTCATCGAACCTACCCGCAAAACCTTTCGTGTGTCGAAAGGCGCTGCATCTTCAACCTCAAAAACGCTAATTTCCACTGCCCCTTTTTTGATTCTTCCAGCCCTCAACTGAAACAGCTTTCCGTCTGTAAACGGAATGAAGGGAAGGGAGTCAATCGGTTTATTCCGAAAAATTGAATCTTTGATGCTCACGTACATTGTTTCGTATTGAATGCCTTTGAGTACATCCAAGGAGTCGTCGGGGTTCCCAATCACTTTGGTTACTTTAAATTTTCCATCACGTGCTACTGTCATCAATGAATCCCAGTTGTCGGCAAATTGACCTTTCACTTCTCTGTAAGCCACTTGGGCATCACGAATGAGTTTTAAACGTTCTATGACTTGAGCATAGCGTCGGTCACGCTCTTTTTCAAACCTGATGGGTTCGGCGATGGACTCCACCAAAAGGTATGAGAGCACGATAACGATCAAAAAGAGGGCTATTTGGATGATGGAATTGCGTTTCATAGGCCATACAATTGATGGGCAATAATAGCGGTTTTCCGGTAAGCGCGCAAGGTAAAATCGGCACTCCGTCAGCGGTTAGATCAGAAGCCATCAGTACCTCCAACGTACTCATACAATTTTCATCAACAAAATAAAATGGCCGCTGCAAACTTTCCATGTTTTATGGTGTTTGGTAAACGTGAATCAATTCTCAATCAAAGACATGGAGGTTTTGAGTGGTGTGAAAGCGCACACCATACGCATGTGGGAACAAAGGTTCCAAATGTTTGAACCCCGCCGAACACCAGGCAACATTCGATACTACAATGATTCCGACCTCAAAAAACTGTTGAATTTGTCGTTTTTGACGCAACAAGGTTATAAGGTGTCTGTCTTGGCGCGCATGAGTGAGGACGAGCTTTCGAGAAGGGTAGTTGATTTAAGTCTGACTTGCACGGGTGACGAAAGCCGGATCCAGTCGCTCACGATGCATATGCTTCAACTGAATGAGACTGGATTTACCCAACTGCTGTCCGTTTTTATTCGAGAGTCGGGCTTAGAGCGGGTGATGTTGGACATCGTTTTTCCGTTTTTTCGCGCCATTGGATTTATGTGGCAAACCGGTACCATCACCCCAGCCCATGAACATTTCATCACCCATTTGATCCGACAAAAGCTGATTGTCTCCATTGATCAGATGGACTTTGTGCAGCGCGAGAATGCAAAACGATATTTATTGTTTCTTCCGGAAGGTGAGTTTCATGAATTAGGTCTCCTTTTCGCACATTACGTGATTCGGTCGAGGGGTCATGAAACCATTTATTTGGGAGCTAATGTGCCCTACGGCGATCTTAAAACAGTTTATGCTACCTATAAGCCACAGGCCATCCTATGTATCCTAACTTCAGCACAAGCCGACACGACCGCATCAGATTACTTGAATCAATTACAATCGGATTTCCCCAATGCACAGATCATGGCATCTGGGAAATTTGCCCTAGACTCAGCCGATGAAATGGCTTCAACCAATATCTTTCTGATGCGTGACTTTTCCGATTTAATTGAACAGTTTGAGCCTGTATGCTAATCGGAATTTCTGGGTTTTTAATGGGGTTTCTGGGCATAGAGTTGGTCGGAGCGTTGATTCATAGGTACCTGATGCACGGCCCATTGTGGTGGATTCATCAAACCCATCACAAACCGAAAGGGGGCTGGGAGCTGAATGACTGGTTCGCCGTGCTTTTTGGTTCAGTGGGAATTGGTCTGCTTTTGAGTGGTTTTCTGGGCTACGTACCGCTATTCTGGGGATATGTGGGTATTGGTATTTCAGTTTATGGGGGTGTTTATATTGTGCTGCACGATGTTCTGGTTCACTCCAGATGGGGTTCAATGCCGAAGCCATTGTCACGTTATCTCTTAGCGCTTAGAAGGGCGCACCGAATGCACCACAAACACACCATGGCCCAACCTGGTGAAAGCTACGGACTGCTCATTTTCCATCCTCGCTATTTCCGTCAAGCGAAACCTGATCCGGTTTCAAAATGACATTTTGCTCGTTGATCGAAGGGCTTCTCGGTGGGACTTTAAGTCGTTCATCAGCAAAGTGCGTGCTGGATGATCAAGTATTTGCGGGTTTGATCACCAGATTTGATGTATTTTTACACGATTTTGAGTCACATGCTGAACAAGCGATTCATTTGGCTATATATCCCCTTGTTTTTAGTCATCGTGTTGGGCATGGACGGTGGGGGATATTCGGTGCATGATCATCAGCCATCATCCACAGGCTCACAGATTGTTGGCCCGAACCTCGAACGACACATACAGCAGCACGACAGTATCTTGGCCATTGGTACAGGGTCGGTTGTCAGCCTAACCCGACCAGATTCACTGCATTTTTCTGAAAGCGCAAAGGCAACCAAAATGATTGTTGTGCCATCGCAATGGAGGATGTGGGTTCAAGCACATCGGCACATCCCAAAGACAGATTCAAGGAGATTGGGCAATCCGAGTCAAGGCAATAGGACTACAACGACAGCAGCTTTTCTGATTTTTATGTTTGGTATGTTTCTATTGGCGGTTGACTGGCAACAATTTGTACAGATGACGAGGGCATTCATGTTTCCTCGGTTATTCGAGCAATTTCTCAGGCATCAAAGCAACAGACTGGGTTCGGGCTGGTCGATCGTCCGGGTATTTTTTTTCTTTTTGCTGTTGGCAACCTGCTTGGCGCTACACCGGTTCAGGCTGCAGGCGACGCCCGAGAATTTCGCCGTAGACGGGTTTCAAATTTTCTGTATGACTGTATCATTTGTGGTGAGCCTACTGCTGATCCATTTTCTCCTGGGTGTGGCATTCGCCCACTTGGAATGGACAAAAAACCACTTAAAAACGACCTTAGTTTTTTTTCAATCTGGCCTACCTGTACTGATGATCGCTGTTTTGCTCACAGCATCCCTCCCGGTAAGTACGATGAATGGCTCGATGATGGTCATCGCAGCCATACTGATCATGGCTTGGATTTACCGGCTAATTTTGGGATGGGTGAAATCCTTTCATGCCAAAGGTGTCGGATTGGGGTATATAATTTTCTATTTTTGCCTCTTCGAATTTTTGCCACTGATCATGTTACTCAAATACGCCGTTGATCATTTGATCTGATATGCCCGAAAATCCCGAGCTTCCTTCTGTACCTGTAGGCAAAATAAAGTCCATTCTGTTTTCTCAGCCCAAACCGGAGTCTGAGAAATCCCCCTTTTATGAATTGGCCAAAAAATACAATCTGAAGGTGGATTTTCGTCCGTTTATTCAAGTGGCGCCTGTTGAGGGAAAGGATTTCAGAAAACAAAAATTGAACATTTCAGAATTCAAATCGGTCATATTCAACAGCCGCAATGCGATTGATCATTTTTTCAGGCTGTGCGATGAAATGCGGGTTGAGGTTTCCCCAGAAACGCGGTACTTCTGTATTTCTGAGAATGTAGGGGTCTACATCCAAAAATACATAACCCTGCGCAAGCGTAAAATCTACTTTGGGCAGGGAAAGCTGCAAAGTTTGTTTTCTGCGATGGTGCGTTTTAAATCGGAACCATTTATGCTGCCCTGTTCTGATGTGATGGAAGGTGATTGGATTCATGAAGCTGCTGCTGTGGGCTTAGATTTGCGCCCAGCCGTAATGTTTCGTACAGTGTCAAGTGACCTGAGCGACCTCACAGACATCAAATACGATCTTTTGGTGTTTTTTAGTCCATCAGGCATCAAATCGCTCTTCGAGAATTTCCCTGATTTTATTCAAGGCAATACCCGGATCGGTGGTTTTGGGGCACGAACACATGCTGCTATTTTGGAGCATGGCTTGCGGTTGGATATTGCTGCCCCAAACCCTGAATTTCCATCCATGTCCATGGCGATTGAAGATTATATAAAAAAAGTTTCTCGATAGTTTCACTTTGACACTAACTTTTCGTTATTTCGACCCTTCAATATTTGTCCTCCTCTGCGTATGATGAAGCGATACATTTCGTTCCTGTTTGTGGTCTTGTTTTTGGGCGCGCCGTTGTTGGTCTCGGCCCAACAAGAGCCGAAATGGAACCACTATATGTTCAACGACTTCTTCTACAATCCGGCTGCCGCTGGCTCGAGAGGGAAAATCAGTACATTTCTCATACATCGTTATCAATGGGTGAATCTGCCAGATAATGCGAGTCCACGCACAACTGTACTGAGTGTGCATGCGCCCGCCAAGTTTCTGCATGGAGGTCTGGGACTGATGGTGAACACGGATCAGGATTTTTTTAATGAGACCACTAATTTTCGCTTTGCTTATGCCTACCGCGCCAATTGGAAGGGTGGTGAATTGGGAATCGGTGCCTATTTCGGAGGCATTCAAAGTGTATTGGACGGCACAAAATTTAAACCAGAAAACCCCAACGACCCATTATTGATCAACACCCAAGCCACGGCTTTGGCCTTCGATGCTGGTTTTGGTTTGCATTATATTTCCGATCGTTTATACGTTAATCTTTCGGGCAATCGCCTCAACAATCCGAAGATTCGATATAGTACAGGCAACGCCG
>CAIVQI010000055.1 GCA_903908015.1 uncultured Bacteroidota bacterium | reverse complement strand
GGTCGAGTATGCTTGGTCCTGGCCGATCTTGTTTCAACTCCAGGATGTATAAGTCACGGCTGCACAACCATTCCTGTTCGGTTTCGGTTGGTCGCATGGTGGGGGAGCATGGTCGGGATGTTCGGTGTGCATACCCCCCCTGGCCGTTGATGGGCTCCGAGAAACAAAGATCATAGTCGAGTGTTAGCCGCTCATGGCCATTGTTGTTCACAAAACTGAGACGCTTATAGTGAATATCGAGCGCTGGCTGGAGTCCGCCCGGTGGGTCAACACCTGCGCGGTTCCATAAGCGATGCAGGGCGACTTGGGCGTCTTCATCGGATGGGGAAGGCCCTGCTTCGAGGCGCATTTTGCGGGTGTAGCCCGTGGCCTGCCTTTCTTTGAGCTCCCAAAAGCTCATGCCATTGGCGGCATAGGTACGTTGCCTGAATTTATACCGGCGGGGCTTCTTTACCCGGTGTGCATGGAAGAACGGCCGGTCAACACCATCCCAATAGCGATTCAAATACACTGATGCATCTTGATCGCCAGCCTGCACCAGGCTGTAGTGGGGTGCAATCAACGTAAAGAGCAACTCCAAGTGTTCGCCCCCAATTCTGAACTTTCGGTCCACCCGGCGCATCAGCTGTGCCCTTTCTGGAAGGTCTGGCAAGGTGATGCGATTGATCCCAAGATCTTCGAATATCAGCGGCAACATGCTATATGGATTCCTTGGCGGGTAAATTTTGTTTATTTGTTGATCCAAATCGTATCTGCCTGATGTCGCGCCCGCTTGTCGGTGATGTGGATTTGTAAAGCTACGGCTTCTGTCGATGAGGTATTGTCTGGCGTCGGTTTTCGTTCGGAGTAGGTATAGACTGTGTAGTGACCTGGATGGAGTTGATCGAATCGATAACGCCCGGTGAAAGAAGTGCGAACATCGGTTCCTGGCACCCCTTCGTCGCCATAAATCAGGTAAATGCGTTCATCCATGGCTGGAAAGGTATCTTGGATGACGCTAAATGTAGCGTTCCAATCGCGAACCATCACCACGCCCTCAATCTGGGCGTATCCTCCGCGGCCCTCATCGGGGGTGCAAGCCTGAATGATGAAACAGGAAACAAACAGTAATGCCGCGTGCAGCAGCTTGGGGGTAGCATCGCTCATAGCACAAATGTAGGATTTCTGCACATAGTGGACATCCAAAATTTAGAGTTACTTGTTGGATTTGACCGAATTTACTATATTTGCACTCCTTTTGGGAGCGTCAGTGAAGTCCCGAAGATTATTCCTCCTTAGCTCAGTTGGTTAGAGCATCTGACTGTTAATCAGAGGGTCGCTGGTTCAAGTCCAGCAGGGGGAGCCAGAGTGGGAAGGAGGTCTTTTTCGACCTCCTTTTTCGTTTTCGAACCCTCTAAAACCACTCTGGTGTTCATTAGAACGGATATTGGGGTGGTATAGGAAATAGTTGCATCTCCGTTCTCGTCAAAATGAATTTTTTCAGAAAAGATGCAGCTAAGTATCTTTTTCTTGGTCATCCCGTTACTGTTTTGGTAAAAGGATAACAGATTCTCGAGAAGAGGGACATGTTTATTTAGGTATTCCTGAAATGGTGCAGTGACCTCCCTTAAATCCTGCAGATTTTTTTTCAAACGGAATAGTTGTGATTCCAATGGAGACAACAGTTCACGGTACTCTTCTATACCAATTGATTTATTCAGAAGGAGGTCCTGCAGATTGTTCCGTTTTGTGGTGACGGCAGAGATTTCAGATTCAGTTTTGGAAATCGCCGCCAATCTTTCTTGGTCCTCCCTCTTGAATAGACCTTCAAGGACGCTTTGATACGTTTGAACCACCTTTGCGGAGAACTGAATCTTGGCTAACTCCTTTTCAATTTTTTCATGAACTATTTGGATAGGGTAGCGTCTGCATCTATCATTTTTCACGGTGCATACATAGTAATGATAAATACCATAACGACCCTTTGAAGGTCCTGCAGATAAGGACAGGTTGTGTTTGGTGCAACGCAGAAATCCCCTTAAAGGATATATGTCGGACTTATCGTCCTTGAACTTCATATTTCGTTTCCTTCCGTCGAGTACCCTGTTGGCCTCTGAATACACTTCCTCTGTGACAAGTGCGGGATGTAGTGCCGTTACGATTTGGGTTGGTTCATTGTTGTATGATTTTACCAATATTTTACCCATATATGCGACATTTCTAATGATATTGGGGAACATGTTTTTCGACAGCTTCATGCCTTTACTGTTCAGCCATAATCGAATCTGATTCGCAGAGTATAATCCTGAGGCCATTTTCTCAAAGGCCTCTGCAATTAGACCAGCATCAGGACCGAGTTCAAGGGTGGAGTTATTGTCAATCCTTATGTTTTTATAACCCTTTGG
>CAIVQI010000054.1 GCA_903908015.1 uncultured Bacteroidota bacterium | reverse complement strand
TCGACCGAGCTGTATCCCGTCAGAAACATTCCGTTTTCATTGACGATGTAGCTGCGCTTGGGATAGCTGGGATCAACCTCTTTCGAAATCGCGAACTGGCCATTTCGGGTGTAATACGTGGCGGCGGGATCATCGACATTCGAGGTAAGTCGGTACATGCCATTGGACCCTAAAATCGCCATATCCAGGCTATTTTGGGAGGCTGAAATGGCGCCCATATTCCAAAAGCGACGGATATTGGCCTTTGCGTCTCCCATTCCCGCACGCGCTTTATCCAAGGGATTGAAGGCCTTATAGAACTGATCCTCAAACACGAAATCGCCCGCCCGGTATCCCGAGGTGCTGGCGTTGGCGATGTTATTGGAGATGACATCCATTGCCTCTGCGGATGTGCCGAGACCAGCGAGACCGATTCCATAGGTTGGCATTTTGTTACCCCTTACTTATGAATAAAGTTGAACTATTGAATTACCCATTGCACAACATCCTTGGGCAGAATTTGCTTGCCGTCGGATAAGGTGAGGTTGATATCAGTACCCTTGCGGCCAACGGCAGCAACGACCGATGACACAAAAGTGCTTGGCGTTGCCTCAGTCGCCCCATCGACTCCCTTGGCCACAATGCGATAGCTGCCAGCCGTCATCGGCTTGCCCTCGGCATCCAAGCCATCCCAGAACATATTCATGAGATCTGTCTTCACGGCACCCAGCTCCATCGTTTTCACGATATTTCCGGATGTGTCCGTTATCTGAAGGCTTGCCTTGGGCATAGGCTTGGCAAACTGCAGGGCAAAGCCGATCGGATTTTGACCATCGAAGAACATTTCATTGCCTGCGACAAGTGCGCTGCGGCCAACGGTGCCAGCGTAGTTCACCAAGTCGGCTGAGCGCATCATCTCCAGCAACGAATTCATCGTCTTGTTCATGGTGTTGATACCGTCGACCATATTCAGCTGTGCCAGCTGGGAGGTCATGTCCGCGTTATCTAGCGGATTCATTGGGTCCTGATTTTTCAGCTGAACTGTCAGCATGCGCAGAAAATTGCTTTGCAGTTCAGTGCTGGAGGTTCCGTCCGATGCCTTCGGCGTGGCGACGGCACTTTTGGGCTCGTAAAACTTCAGGCCAGGAATATCTAAGTCTTTGATCGTTGTTGCCATAGCGTTTGAAGTCCGTTTAATTAGGAGTGATTAACCCTTGCCCATGCTCAATGTGCGGAGCATGAGAAGACGTGTGGCATTCATCATTTCAATATTCAGCTGATAAGACCGTGAGGCCGAGATCATGTTGACCATCTCCTCCACCGGATTGACATTGGGCATCTCGACATAGCCCTGCGCATCAGCCCGTGGATGACCCGGTTTGAATTCCTTACGCAGCGGCGCATCGTTTTCAACAATATTGGCCACTTCCACCCCGGCACCGGGAGCGCCATCAATGGGTGTTGTGCGAAAAACCACCTGGCGTCCGCGATACGGCCGGCCATCGGGACCCTCTAGTGTTTCAACGTTGGCGATATTCGATGCGGTTGTATTGAGTCGAATCGACTGCGCCACCAGTCCGGTGGAACCGATTTCAAAGGTGCGCATTAGGCTCATCGCTCAATTCCCCTTGGATTAACCAGGCTGACCGCTGATCGCCTGAAGGCGGGACTTGATGCTGCCGCTGAAAAACTCAATGGCGGCCTGCATCATCATGGCGTTCTGAGCGAAATGGGTTCGCTCGACATCTGCATCAACCGTGTTGCCATCTAAGGCAGGCTGAAGGGGGCGGCGATACAGCAGATTAGGATTTTCAAATTCGGCGCCGCCCTGGGTCTCGAAATGCGAAGACGAGGTGCGAGAGACTGTCAGGCGTGAATTGATTTCAATGCCCTGCAGGCGCTGCTGCAAGACATCTGCAAACTGCACATCCCGAGACTTATAGTTGGGGGTGTCCGCGTTGGCTAAGTTCGAGCCCAGGATTTCCTGACGATAGGCGCGTGCAAGCAGCGACTGTTCGTGGAACGCCAGAGTGTCGTATTGCGGTACGAGTTTCATGCACACCCCTATGCAGGTTTCGGGCCAATCCGGGATCGCCCGGAATGGGTCTGCAAGGCTTAAAGCAAGTGGCGTGCCAAATAAATTACATAAATAAAAT
>CAIVQI010000053.1 GCA_903908015.1 uncultured Bacteroidota bacterium | reverse complement strand
CACCAGAAGCACTGATTTCTGCTCCGCCTAACTGTTCGACACTATATCCCAAAGCCTTTTTTTCGCGGCTGATGCCCAATGCGGTAATCACTACCTCGCCCAATTGCTCGGCATCTGGCGCCATCACCACATCCATAGGGGTTGAGGTGACCTTTAAAGTGAGCTTCTGCATCCCCAAATAGGTAAAGCTGAGGGATGAGTTGGGAGAAGCCACACGCAAACGGAATCGGCCTTCCGCATCGGAAATGGTGCCATTGGTTGTGCCCGTTTCCACAACGGCAACGCCCGAAAGCGGTGTTTTTTGGCCCGCATCACGAACGATGCCTGTTGCCGTGAGCGATTGGGCTGAGGCCAGGCCCATCGGCACCAGCCAGCAAACCAACCAGAGAAAAAGTTTGTTTGTGTTCATAAAGTTAAGTTAAGGTTAAGAAAAAAAATGGAATTTATAGAGATTTTTCATCATTGTCATAAAAATCGCCCAAGAACTTATCCACATAATGTGTGCGTTGAGAAATGGTGTCGTGTCATGAATGGCTCTGAGGGCGACTAAAACGAGGTGTCTGAAGCGGATGATGGGCTAATTCCCCGTATTTTTGTAAGTTTAATATTGATAAGTCCATTAATTGGTACAAGTGAAGATCATCACAGACGTTTTCAGATTCGAACGGTTCATTCTGCGCATACCCTTAAGCCTCATTTGGGTGGTCTTTTTGATGTTTACACCATACACCAAGGCCCAAACCGGAATGGCTGTGCCAAACGAAGGGGCTTGGACTTTAGATCGTTGCATTAAACATGCACTTGACAGCAATCTGAGTATACGACAGGCAGCTATTCAAGTCACCAATAACCGCAACGAACTTCGTCAACTCCAATGGAGTCGCTACCCCACAGCCAACGCGGGGAGCTCACTGAGCCTGAACAATGGACGCGTGATTGACCCGTTCACCAACACCTTTGATGAACAAACCATTGAATCTAACCAGTTGAGTCTGCAAAGCGGGGTCTTACTTTATGGAGGTGGTCAACTCAGACAAGGCATTAAGTCGCAGGAAATGGCTTTCGAAGCCAGCAAAGAGGATTTAAACAGCACCAAAAACAATATTGCCCTCAGCATTGCTAATTTGTATCTGCAGGCTCTTTTGGCCGAGAAATTGGAAGAGTCCGCAGTGAAACAGTTGGAAATGACCCGTGCGCAACGCGAAAGGATACAAAAATTGGTTGATGCCGGTGCATTGAGTATTGATAATCTGCTCAACATCAGAGCTCAGGAGTCGAGCGAGGAGTTAAGTTTGGTGAATGCCCGAAACACCACCACCAATGCATTGATTAACCTGGCCCTCTTATTGCAATTGCCCGACCCCAGTTCTTTCCGAATCAAGCAAGCCACGCAATTTGATTTGCAAATTCCATTGGAAATCGGCATACAGGCGTTATATGCACAGGCTGAGCAGCGCATGCCCGAACTTAAGGCGGCACAATTGCGCGAAAAGCAAGCGCTATATGGACTGTCCGCTGCACGGGCGGCAAGGTATCCGAGCTTGCGCGGCTTTGCCAATATGAGTACCGTTTACTCCAGTACGAATCGACGTTTTTTAACCGATCAACCACCGGTTATTACGGGCACAGCACCGGTGGGCTACCTGGAAAATGACCCTACACAATTGGTCGTTCGGCCCGTTTTGAGCTACCCAACGGCGCTGGTTCCGCGGTTCAGTCAATGGGGGGATAACCTGGGATATGGCTTAGGCCTCTCCCTCTCCATTCCGATCGCCAACGGCGCTCAGGTTGAGACGCAAATTAAAAGGGCTACTCAATCGGCCACACAGGCACGTTTACAAATCCAGACCGCACGCAACCAGCTGTTTACTGATGTCACCCGAGCCATCACAGAATACCGCGCCGCTTTGGCCCGGGTAGAAGCCAACCGCCGCAATGTGGAAGCCCAACGCGAGAATTATAGTTTTAGTGAGCGGCGACAAGAACAAGGTTTAATCAATCCGGTTGAATTCACCACCATAAAGAATCGATTGCAAATTGCGGAGGTGAACCTTGAACAGGCGCGTTATGAAATGCTCTTCCGTGCCAAAGTCATCGATTTTTACCTTGGACGCCCCATCATTTTAGAATAAAGACAGCCCTATGCAATTTTGGAAACGCATGAAACCCTTATACCGCATACTGTTGGTGGCCGGAATCCTATTGTTGGCCATGCTCCTGGCGCGCACCATGGGTTGGATTGGCAAAACTGAGCCAGAAAAAGTATCTGTTGAAGCCGCACAGGTTAGGACACTTGTGGAGACCGTGCTCGCGAACGGAAAAATACAGCCCGAAACGGAGGTCAAGCTGTCATCTGAAATCTCGGGGGAGGTTATCGAACTGCTGGTGGCCGAGGGCGATTCCGTGCGGAAGGGACAACTTCTGGCGCGAATCAACCCCGAGTTGGTGGTTGCGGGATTAGACAGAAGCGAGGCAGCGTTGAACAGTGCCAAAGCCCAGGAAGCCACATCAAAGGCGCGACTCAACCAACTGAAGGCCACTTATCAAGTCAACATTCAGCCGGCTTATGAACGCAACCGCAAATTGTATCAAGAAAAAGTCATTTCAGAGGCGGAATTTCAAAATTCTAAAGCCACCCATGATGCATTTTTGGAAGATTTAGAGGCGGCGCGACAAACATTGCTGGCAGCAGGATATGCAGTTGGGAGTGCCGCGGCCGGACAAAAGGAAGCGCGCGAACAGCTTCAGCGCACCAATATGTATGCCCCCATCGATGGAATAGTAACCCGTCTTTCAGTGGCGGTAGGTGAACGAGTGGTAGGTACCATGCAGATGACCGGCACAGAAATGATCCGTATCGCCGACCTGGGAAAAATGGAGGCGCTTGTAGAGGTGAGTGAAGGAGATGTGGTGCGCATCAAGAAAGGCGATAGCGTGCGCGTTGAGGTAGATGCCTATCCGGGTAGGGTATTCAGTGGATGGGTTAGGGAGGTGGCTCATTCCAGTAAGGCTGGTCTGGCCATGGGGGCAACGGGTGACCAAGCCACAAATTTTGAAGTACGAATTAGATTGGTGAATAGTTCTTATTCCGATTTATTGGTGGGGGGACGACCCCCATTGCGACCTGGCATGAGTTCATCCGTCGAAATCCTTACCAATCGGGTCGAAAACGTATTATCAGTGCCCATCACCTCAGTCACCACGCGCATGTTTGGGGCCGACGGCAAGCCTAAAAAGCGTTTTGGGGATGTTGGAGGGGAAAAAGAACAGGATAAAACGCAATCCGTTGATGAAAAAAAGTCAGATCTAAGAGAAGTGGTTTTTGTGTACCAAAATGGGGTTGTTAAGGCCGTTCAGGTGAAAACAGGGATCCAGGACGACCAGTATATTCAAATATTGTCGGGAATCAAATCGGGTGAAGAGGTGGTGACGGCACCTTTCACTGCATTGTCGAAATCGCTCGAAGATGGACAGAAAGTCACACGGGTGGAGCGCGATCAGTTGTTTGCTGAAGAATGAGGCAACCTAAAGTCAATGCTGGCTTACAATCACGCCTTGCCGGGCCAACACCCCAAATAGCCATTTTAGGCGGGGGAAGTTGGGCCACTGCGTTGGTTAAAATCCTGCTCGACAACCGGGTAGACGTGCGCTGGTGGATGCGCAATTCAGAAACTGTTCAGTTTATTCGAAAATACCACCATAATCCTCGTTACCTGCCGGCTGCAACGGTGCGGATGAAGTCTTCGGCCATCAGTACCGACCTGCATGCAACTGTTCAATGGGCAACCCATGTAGTGATGGCTGTGCCTTCTGCTTTTCTGAAAGCGGCCTTATCTCCGCTATCACGCGAGGCATTTCTGAATAAAATTGTGATTTCGGCTGTAAAGGGAATGATCCCCGACGAAAATCTATTGATCGGACAATATTTGCTCCGGCACTTTGATCTACCGGAGGAAAGGTTTTTGCTGATTGGTGGCCCGTGTCACGCCGAGGAGGTGGCACAAGAGAAGTTGAGTTATCTGACTATTTCAGGACGTGACCCCGTTCGCGCTGAATTTTTGGCATCTGCCCTTCGAAATCGCTATGTTCATGCATCGGTGAGTGAGGATTCTGAAGGAACCGAATATGCCGCCATCATGAAAAATATTTATGCGGTGGCGGGTGGGATTGCCCATGGATTAGGGTATGGTGATAATTTTATGGCAGTATTGGTGAGCAATGCCATAATTGAGCTGAAGCAGTTTTTGCGGAGCATATACCCGGTGCGGCGTGATATCAAGGGTTCGGCCTATTTGGGCGACCTACTGGTGACGGCCTACAGTCAATATAGCAGAAACCGCACATTCGGCACGATGCTCGGCAAAGGCTATTCCGTACGTTCAGCGCAGTTGGAAATGAATATGGTAGCCGAGGGATACTATGCCGTGCGTTGCATTCATGAAATTAACCGAGTAAAGAGATGCTCGCTACCCATTGCGGAGACTGTTTATCGAATTTTATATGAGGGAAACCCCCCACGCGATGAGTTTGAGAAATTAAGTCTTCGTTTGCGTTGAGCGAATATCAATGAACAAATTGAACAAGCGGATTACTTATTTTGCGCCTCATTTCAAATGATTATGATACGGGTTATTGTTGCATCTATGGTGTTGGTGTTGCTGCTCATGCCTGTTTCCGTGCGCGCTCAAGTCCTGCCCGCTTTTGGTGCCACCCGGGCCGGAACCACCGGCATGCAATTCCTTAAGATTGGTCCCGACGCCCGCTCAGCCGGACTTTCAGGAAATTTTGTGGCCATGGTGAATGATGTATCGGCCGTTTACTGGAATCCAGCTGGATTGGCCTTACTTGATACCCAACGGTATCATGTTCAAATGGGACAAACCCAATATTGGGCCGACATTGGTATCAGCTACCTCAGTGCCGTACGCCGATTTTCAGGTGGAAGCGCCCTCGGATTGAGTGTAGTCGGTCTCAACAGCGGTGAAATGCCAGTCACCACCGAGTTTCAACCCTTCGGGACCGGTGAAACCTTCACCGCCAACAGCAGTTTGGTAGGCCTTACCTATGCCCAGTCCCTTACCGATATGTTCTCTTTTGGGATTTCAGCAAAATGGGCGCGGGAGAATCTGGCCGGCGTGGTCACCCAAAATTTGTTGACAGATTTTGGTTTTGCCTATCAAATTGGCCTAAGAAATGCTACCTTGGCCGTTTGTGTATCCAATTTTGGCGTCAATGTTCGGCCAGACGGAAGTTTGCAGCGCCTGAGGCTGACAGGTCAAGACACCTTAACTGAGTTTGAGGAAATATCCGTACCTGCACTTTTTAGGGTTGGGCTTGCTTTCGATGTGTTGGATCAGGAAAGCCACCGCATCAGAGGATCCATTCAGCTGAATCACCCAACCGACAACCGCGAAACGCTGGGATTAGGAGGGGAGTACGCCTATAGAAACCTGCTGTTTGCCCGAATGGGCTATGAATTGGGAGT
>CAIVQI010000052.1 GCA_903908015.1 uncultured Bacteroidota bacterium | reverse complement strand
GGCTGGGCGAGTGCCACCATTTCAGAAATCCATTTCAATAGTGCGGGGTGTTGAACCTGTGCGGCATAATCCACAGGAAGCGCTAGATGGGAATTGGATGGGTTGTTGGAATGAGACATAAATTGATGGATTCTTTTAAGAGGATGGGTTGACGAAATGGAACGTGCAAAAAGTGGATGGGTTGATGAAATGTAAACTGCAAAAATACGCGATGCAGGGGAAAGTTTTCCTTAGAAAAGGACAAGGCCGTCCAAAATAATACATCCAAACGAAGCGGGTGCATGCCGGGCTGCGCTCGGCAAAGCGGTGCTACACTACAGAGAAAGCCACATACGGATATGTGGGATGCCCACTTCCATGAATTCTTCCGCGTCTTCTTGGTATCCGAGCTTTTGGTAGAAGGGAACAGCCGATTTTCGCGCGTGCAGCGTTAGGGTGTCGACATCATGTTCGCGGGCCACCTCTTCCGAATAGCGTACCAGGGCCGTGCCGACGCCCTTCTGCTGGAAATCTTCCCGCACCGCAACCTGGCGCATTCGGACGGCATACTGGTCGATTGGGGCCAGCACGAGGCAACCAACGAGTTCATCTATGTGCCAGGCTCCCAAATGAATCTGTTCGTGTTCCAACTGCAGTTCTGCCAGTGAAAAGTTAAGCCCAAGGGGAGCGCGGAGTATGCTGTGTCTGAGCGAAATGCTTAAGGCATATGCCGGGCTAGCGAAGGAGAGTCGCTGAAGTTGAAGATCAATCATGGAGGCGTTATCAGGTCATTGGCTCAAAGATAACAGCATTCGTATTTTTGAACCTAAATCCATGAGTTATGGGGCTAAATACAAACCAACATATGTCTGATTCATTCGCATCCCCCTACCCCAACAGCATCGCCGTAGTGCCGGCGCGTATGGCCTCCACCCGCCTTCCGGGCAAAATGATGGCCGACCTGGGGGGCAAACCTTTGATTGTACGCACCTGGGAGGCGTGTTGCACCACCGGTTTGTTTGATCGGGTGATCGTGGCCACCGACCACCCCGACATACAGGGGGTGGTGGAGGCGGCGGGAGGTGAGGTGATGTTGACCGATCCCGGGCACGCAAGCGGCAGCGATCGCCTTGCCGAGGTGGCTGCCAGGGTCGAAGCCGAGGTGTATGTGAACGTTCAGGGGGATGAGCCATTCGTGACCCGTGCAGGACTTGAACCCCTGTTGCGGCTCTTTATGGACAGCGATGTGCGGGTGGGCAGCCTGATGTGCCCCATTCACTCCCCTGAAGCGTATTTGAGTCCGGCGGTAGTGAAGGTGGTTTGCAACCATGCCGGGGATGCCATGTACTTTTCGCGCGCACCGATTCCCTTCGCCCGCGACGGGGGAATACCGACTGAAGTGTATCGCCACATGGGGGTTTATGCGTTTCGTCGCGACGCCCTCCTGGCATTTCACCAATTGGCGCCATCAACCGCCGAGCAGGCGGAAATGCTGGAGCAATTGCGGCTGCTTTATTGGGGCTATTCGATACGAATGGCGTGTGTTGATCAGCCAGAAGCGGGGATAGACACCCCGGATGACCTCATCCGCGCCCGCCTGCGCTTTGTGTGAGCCCTCCTTCGCCGTATCTTTGCATTTTGGCCTTTCGCGAACAGGCGGGGCTCCATAAAAGGTTAAGGTATGTTGAACATCGTTTTATTTGGCCCACCCGGCGCTGGCAAGGGAACGCAATCTCAGCGGCTTGTGGAACGCTATGGCCTGATTCATTTGTCGACCGGCGACCTTCTGCGCGCCGAAATCGCGGCTGGGTCGGTGTTGGGATTAGAAGCAAAGAAGTTGATGGATCAGGGTGTTTTGGTGCCCGATTCTGTGGTAATTGGCATGATTGAATCGCGCTTGACGAACCACCGTGATGCCAAGGGATTTATTTTCGATGGTTTTCCGCGTACGGTAGCCCAAGCTGAAGCGCTCGACACCCTACTCAATGCCCATGGCGCCCCAGTGCGTTGTATGTTGTCGCTCGTGGTATCGGAACCCGAGCTGGTGGCACGCCTACTGAAAAGGGGTGCCGATTCGGGACGGGCCGACGACAGTGATGAGTCGGTGATCCGCACCCGTGTGCAAGAATACGAAAGCAAAACAGCTCCAGTCGCGGGGCACTACCGTAACCAGAACAAGCTAAGGGAAGTAATTGGAGTGGGCGCCATCGAGGAGATTTTTCAGGCCTTATGCAGGGAGGTTGACGGTTGCGCCGTCTGATGCCGCATGCCGGAACAGAATTTTGTTGATCATGTTAAAATCTGCTGCCGCAGCGGTGCCGGTGGTGCGGGGAGTGTTCACTTTCACCGCGACAAGCATACAGCTAAAGGGGGGCCAGACGGAGGTGACGGTGGCCGAGGGGGGCACATCCTGCTTCGTGGAAACAGTCAACTTTGGACCCTACTTCACCTAAAATACCGCAAACATGTGATGGCACAGGGGGGTGAGGCGGGAGGAAGTGCCCTGCGCAGCGGTGCATGTGGCCGCGACGAAGTGCTTGAAGTGCCCCTAGGCACAGTGGCCTTGGATGCCGAAACCGGTCAGGTTTGTGCGGAAATCACCGAACACGGACAAGAGGTGGTGTTGCTGCCTGGGGGAAGGGGTGGACAGGGCAACCACCACTACAAGAGCAGCACCAACCAAACCCCCCGGTATGCCCAGCCCGGGGAACCCTCCCTGGAGCAGTGGTTCGTGCTGGAACTCAAACTTCTGGCTGATGTGGGCCTGGTGGGCTTCCCGAACGCCGGTAAAAGTACCCTCCTCGCCAGCATCTCCGCCGCCCGTCCGGAGATCGCCGATTATCCGTTCACCACCCTCGTGCCCAATCTGGGGATTGTTCCGTACCGCGATTACCGCTCATTCGTTATGGCCGACATCCCAGGAATCATTGAGGGTGCTTCGGAAGGAAGGGGACTCGGATTGCGGTTTCTGCGTCATATTGAACGGAATAGCCTCTTGTTGTTTATGATTCCGGCTGATAGCGATGATTTGGCTGCGGAATACGCCATTTTGGACCGTGAATTGGAACGCTTCAACCCTCAATTGAAGCATAAAAAGAGGCTTTTGGCCATCACCAAGTGCGATATGATCGATGAGCAAATGGCTTCTGAAATGCGCCCGTCATTACCCGCCAATATCCCGGCCGTGTTCATATCAAGCGTCAGCGGCTACAATCTCATGGCCTTAAAGGATCTGATTTGGGATGCGTTGAAGTAAGCGCGTAGACCATCATATTTCGATTCGTCATTGGTGGTGTACAAGTGGTTTTGTGTATTTTTACAACGCAAACTTTCGTGGGCAATGGTCAAACGCAACACTAGAGATTTTTGGTTGATGGGTCTGGTTTTTGGTGTTTTTTTATCACCGCTCACGGGGAGTGCCCAATGGGCCACGGTCTCTGCAGGCGGAACGGATACGGTGGGGGGACTAATCATCAGTTCGAGCGTGGGAGAATGGGACGTTCAAACACTCGAACTGGGAAGTTTTCAAATCCAATGTGGCGTGCAGCAGCCCTACCGCTGGCCAAGTGTGCAGACCCGGCTTATCGGCCATCTCATGTATGGGAACGTGCTGGCTACCCCACTAGAGGGCACACAGGTACTGCTGCGGCAAGGCAACCAATTGCGGGCGTCGGCCTTCACCGATGCAGGAGGACATTTTGATTTGGGGCTGGTCGACACGGGAACGTACCAATTGATATATCAAAACCCTACCCCATGGCGAGGCGTGAATTCGACCGATGCATTGGGGGTTCTTCGTCACTTCACCAACGGGGTTTTATTGCATGGTTTATACAGGCAGGCGGCGGATGTCAATGCCCGCAATACCATTAATGCACTAGAGGCGCAAACCATTGCTCGCAGAACCATACGCTTGCTGAGTCAATTTGCAGCGGGCGATTGGCTCTACGACCGAGTGGAGGTCAGCATTCCGCTTCAGGCAACCCCACAAAACAACCCGATGGTCATGCCTATTGTTACATTGTGTTATGGCGATGTGAATGGCAGTTATACACCTGGAGCACCGCTGCGATCGGGTTGGTTTCCCTTAGAACTAAGTGGGGTAATGGGTGTGGGTGCGCCAGATCAACCATACGATTTGCCTATTTATTGGGTTGAGGGCGGCAGCTTGGGGGCTATTACTCTGGAAATACAAGTGCCGGATGGCGTAGCGGTATTGGATGTGTTGCCAGGTCAAGACCGATTTTCCGGGAGGTCATTGCTTTATTATCAAGAAAACAATGTTTTGAGGGTGGCATGGTATGGGCTTGACCCGTGGGATATAGCGCCTGGTGGCGAGCTCCTTAAGTTAAAGCTTCGGGGAAGACCAAGTTCGGGTTGGCTATATGGTGCACAGAGTGAGCTGGCCGACGGCTGGGCTCAGCCAATTTCATCCTTTCGTTTGGCGATGCCGCAAGTTGCAAGCGGGGCCTTGGAGGTGCAGGTGCTTCCCAATCCTGTTGGCGACGAGGGTCGATTGTGGTGTTCGGTGCCAGGTGCAGGTAGACTGAGTTATACCTTGCTTGATGCCTTTGGCCGGTTGGTTTGGAGCGGTCATGCTGCCGTTGAAAGGCACTCAGTTTATGAAGTTGAACTTCCAGTAGAGCGGATGCGGCAAGGCGCCTATCACCTGCAAGTCAATTGGCATGGAATAGGTCAACACGCAGTCAAGTCCATTAAAATCGTAAAATAGTATTTATATGTATTTTCCCATCAGAATCAACCTTGGATTAGCGGTTGTTGCTTATTTGTTGGTGGCGGTTTCGTTCACTTCGGTGGCTCAAGTACCTACGCGCTTCAATCATCAAGCGGTAGTGCGGGATGGAGGTGGGCTACTGTTACCGAATCATAACTTAAGTCTGCGCATCAGTTTGGAGCAAGGTACGGGGTCGGGTGCTGTTTTGCGGTACCGTGAAACGCATTCGGTAACCACCAACGGGAATGGCCTATACTCGGTGGAAGTGGGGGGCGGTTCGTTGGATTTTGGACATATGGACAGCGTGAATTGGGAGGGTGGACAAGTATTCCTGAAGACTGAAGTGGACCCCGGCGGCGGCACCAATTTTTTGTTGAGTAGTGTGCGTGAATTGCTCAGTGTGCCTTATGCGCTGCATGCGCGTACTGCAGATGTACCGGGTGTTCCGGGCGAACAAGGTGTTCCGGGATTGCCCGGTCCTCAAGGTCCGGCTGGTGCAGATGGGTTACCGGGGGCTATGGGTCCGCAGGGTCCGATGGGTCCTCAAGGGAT
>CAIVQI010000051.1 GCA_903908015.1 uncultured Bacteroidota bacterium | reverse complement strand
GGGTCACTTGAACATTATTGATGCGGTTCACGTCGATGCCATCGTTCGGATAAGCCAGTCGCAACGCGGGGTCGCCCAGAAGGGTGAAGTTGCGGGTGTTGATGGATCCCAGGTCGGAATTCGACACCCGCATAAACACCTCCCCTAGGGTGGGCCGTTGCCCGTTCGACCCCATGCGAAATAATTCATCCTTGTAGAGTCGTGTGCTGAGCATTTTGTTGCCGAAGGTAAACGTGATGCGGGTGGTGGTCATCAATGCGATGGCGCCGCCTAAGGGGTTCAGCATAACGGCCTCACCCGCACTCAATCCGTTGGGGTTATCGAATCGGGTGAATTCACAAGTGGCGGTCACCATGAGGGGAAGGCGTCCCTCAGATTTCCACTCCCTGATTTCTGGTAAAGTCACTATGCGCTCCTCTGCCCATCCATTCACACCACCGTGGCCCATATAGCCCACCACGAGTGCGCCACGGTTCATTCGCGCGTTGATGTCGCGGTTTACTTCCGGGTATCGGTTGCCGCCCGGCCGCGACTCCCGGGAATAGGAATCCAAATACACTTTTTGCACAATTGCGGGGGTGTAAGTGCTGTCCCAAATTTTGGCCATATCCTCCATGTCGCTCAGGTGGAGATTCCCGTCGCCATCGTCGGCCACCAGCATCACCCGATTTTGCCAGTCACCCCGCGCATCGGGTTGAAGGTAGTTGCTGATTTTATTGACCATTTCCTTGGCCTGTTGAAGGGTACGTGCGGGTAGACGGCCTACAGCCACGTCCATTCGGTCGCCCCCACCTTCGCCAAAGCCCCCTTCCCATTCATCGAGAAGCGCCACATAGGCGTCGGAGCAGTAGCTTTTGACCGGGCTATCGCTGTTTGGGCTTTGGTAGGTAGGCACTAAATTCGTATTGCCCGCCACTTTGTTTTTATAATCGTAGGAGGCCGAGCCAAAAAGCAAAAGGTGGCTTGGAACTTCCGCCATATTGCCTGCCGCACGGCTGTACAACATCCTGAGGAAACTGCGAATGGCGATTAAATCCTGCCTGCCGCAGGAGAACTCATTGTAAAGTTCGCCTGGGGTGACCACAAGCACGGTCATTTGGTCTTTTTGTCGGTGGATTTCAGCGATTTGTTCGGCCTCGGCCCGGAATTCGGGTGGACAAACCACCACCATATCTGTAGGAGGTGCGCTGTGGAGATTTTGGTTGGAAACCGCACCCGCCGCTATTGGTAGGGGAAACGAGCTGCTTTGGAAGACGGCGAAGCGCCTCAGCGTTTCACTTGAGGCAGTGAATATTCGGGTCCCGTTCCCGCCATCTACGTGCTGCAATGACCTGATCGAGTCGACACGGGTTACGTCCCACACCTGCGCATCGGGCGACAACCCAGCTACCTGGTAGGCTGTTACGCTTCCAGTCGACACCCCCGAGGGGTAGTCGACCCAAGTCACCTGACCAGCCGATGGGGCGGTGAGTGGGCGTTTCCCCACCACTTCGATCCGGTCGAGCCATCCAATGGCGCTGCTGTTTGGCTTATTGTATTGTAGCGTGAGGTTTAGGTTGTTGTTTGATAAACTGGTCTGTGTGGTGAGTACGCCTTCCGACATATACGGTGTGGTGTAGTCGGGCGATACCTGCGGCAGACTTAAGCTCCCCAGCACGGTGCCGGCCTGCGACAAATGAAACGTGGAGGGGATGCTGAAGCAGCGTGCTGCTAGATGCGTGCGAATGGTGACGGGTCCTGTGGGTGTGGTGGGAAGAATGAAGGGGAATGTGCGTTGTGTGGTGAGGTCAAAGTCCTCTCCATACCAGGTGCGACCACTTTTAATGAGGTTTTTAAGATCTTGCTCGTAGGCCAGCATAAAATCACCTTCTGAAGTGCTCTGCGTTGCCGAAGGGGGGGGGCTTTCTTGGGCGATTCGTGCCCCGCTGTTGCCACCAAAGGTCAGGAAACAATAGCTGGTGTCGGCATAGATATTGGTTTGGTATCGCCATGTTTGTCCGGCCAAATCGTATTTCCACGCATGGGCACCCCCAGCGTAGAACAGCAAATAGTCTCCAGCGTCGAAGCGCCCATC
>CAIVQI010000050.1 GCA_903908015.1 uncultured Bacteroidota bacterium | reverse complement strand
TAGAATGCCTCAATGGCAGCACCGAAGTCATTGGGTTGTGCATGGACATCTTAAGTGACTCAGACCATACGATAGCCCTGAAATCGATAGGTGATTCAACACCGGAAAAGACCTTTGAATTTATTCCAGTTGTGTCGCGCGAGGAATATGGCAAGAACATAGACATCATTCGACGTCATATTGCAGATGGAAACGTCTATGAATTGAATTACTGTATTGAATGGCAAGCCCAAAGCGCATCCATTTCTCCCATCAAAACATGGAAATCCATGAATAAACGAACCCAGGCTCCCTTTTCAGCATTCGTTCGTATGGATCAACATTATTTAATGAGTGCGAGCCCGGAGCGATTCATGTGCAAACACGGCCAGCTTCTGTATAGTCAACCCATCAAAGGAACCGCCCCAAGAAATACAGACCCAAAACAAGATATAGAAAACGCTCACCTACTGTCGGTGAACAAGAAAGAAAGAGCAGAAAATTTGATGATTGTGGATCTGGTCCGCAACGATTTGTCGCGCAGCTGCACGCCCGGCACCGTAAAGGTCCCCGAATTATGCAAAGTGTTTACCCTAAAAACTGTACATCAAATGTGCAGTACAATTTGTGGTGAATTAAAAACACCACTACATCCGTTGGATGCACTACTCGCCGCTTTCCCCATGGGCTCAATGACCGGGGCACCGAAAATCAGTGCCATGAAGATCATCGATGAACTGGAAACATTTCAACGGGGCATCTTTTCCGGTTCGGTCGGTTATTTCACTCCTCAGGGTGATTTCGATTTCAACGTAGTGATCCGCAGCATGATCTACCGGAGCGACACAAAACAAGCGGTTGTGCGTGCAGGCAGTGCGATCACCTACGATTCAAATGCCGAACATGAGTGGGGGGAGTGTTTGATGAAGGCCGAGGCCATCATCAATCCATTCTAAACTTGGGCCACCAAGGCTAACTTGAGTTGCGCCTTCACTTCACGGTGTAAATCCACCTCCACGTCATAAACACCCAATTCCTTCATTTCAGCAGGAACAGAAATCTTTCGACGATCGATTTCCAAGCCCTGTCCTTTTAAGGCCTCAGAAACTTGTTGTGTGGTGATGGAGCCAAATAAACGACCTCTCTCACCTACGCGAACAGGAAGCACCAAATTCATGCCTGAAAGCGCCTCAGCCATGGTGCGCGCATCTTGAAGCACCTTTTCAACGCGGTGAGCAGCCTGACGAACATTTTCGTTACGTTCTTTCACATTCGACTCGTTGGCGATGCGTGCCAAACCTTGAGGAATCAAATAATTCCGGCCATAACCTGGGCGGACCTTCACGATGTCGTAGCGGTAACCTAATCCCTTGATATCCTGATTTAGAATAATATCCATGTCACATTTCTATTTGTCAGTGGTTTATTTCTATCCGTCGGCTATATTCTATTTCAATCCGTCGGCTACATAAGGCAATAATGCCAGGTGGCGAGCGCGCTTGATGGCTTGCGACACTTTGCGTTGATACTTTAGAGAAGTACCCGTGAGGCGGCGGGGAAGAATTTTTCCCTGCTCATTCACCAAACGAAGCAAGAAATCAGGGTCTTTGTAGTCGATATACTTAATGCCACTTTTTTGAAAGCGGCAGTATTTCTTACGGGTCTCTTCTTTGACCGGTATGGCGGCAAAACTATTGCTGATCATGGGCGGGCTCGGTTTGGGTTTGCTTGGACCTAGACTTACGTTCTGGATTGCGGCGTGACTGGTTGTACAGTACAGCGTGCTTATCGAGTGAAACAGTCAGAAATCGCAGAATGCGCTCGTCGCGGCGGAACTCAAGCTCGAGTTTATCGACCAGGCTCGCGTCACCTTTGAATTCAAACAGGTGATAAAACCCACTTGACTTCTTACGGATGGTGTAAGCCATTTGTTTGAGTCCCCAGCTTTCCTGGTGGACAAGCTCGGCGCCGTTTACCTCCAGCACCTGTCTAAACTTCCCGACCGCTTCAACAACCATCTCCTCCGTGAGAACGGGGGTCAGGATGAATACGGTTTCATATTGATTCATGAACGGATATTTTATGAGGGTGCAAAGATAAGAAAAAAGAAAATCAAAACCTATTATATTTGTAAGGTGGAACCCTACTTAGTATCCTTCCGAAGGCACCGTCCCGACTCGTTTTTGTCGGTGGTCGGACAAACCCATATAACACAAACCCTAAAGAACGCCATTAGAACCGATAAGTTGGCCCAAGCCATGCTGTTTTGTGGTCCCAGAGGCGTTGGTAAAACGACATGCGCACGCATTTTGGCCAAGGCAATCAATTGCCTTCAACCAACAGACGAGGCAGAGGCTTGTGGAACGTGCAAAAGCTGTGCATCGATTCGAGATGGAGGCTCCCTAGCTATTTATGAGCTTGACGCTGCGTCCAACAACTCCGTCGATGACATTAGAAATCTGGTCGAACAAGTGCGTTATCCACCGCAAGGTGGAAAATTCAAGGTATACATCATCGATGAGGTTCATATGCTGAGCACAGCAGCGTTCAATGCATTTTTGAAAACCCTCGAAGAACCCCCTCATTATGCCATTTTCATTTTGGCAACGACCGAAAAGCACAAGATTCTTCCTACCATTTTGTCGCGCTGTCAGGTCTATCAATTCAACCGAATCCGCATACCCGATATTGCAGGAGAATTAGAACGGGTATGTCGGGCCGACAACATCCCTTTTGAAGAACAGGCACTTTATTCATTGGCCGAAAAGGCCGACGGTGCGCTGCGCGATGCGCTCAGTATGTTGGATCAAATTGTTGGATTTTCTGGCGGGCAAATCCGGTTAGAGGATGTGGTGAAAAACCTCAATCTTCTCGACAGTCGCTTATTTTTCGACGCAACCAATGCCATACTCGATGGTGATCTGTCATCTCTGTTGCTGTTGTTACAGAAAATTGTTGTGGATGGATTCGAAACTGATGCGTTTCTGGCGGGACTGGCCTCACATTGGAGGTGGCTGTTGCTGGCGCGCGACGAGCGCACCCGGGGAATGCTTGAGGTGGGGAAAGATAGCCTACCTCTATACATAAAACAGGCTGAACAGTTGTCGCTTGATGTACAACTTAGTGGATTGAACTTATTGGCACAGGCAGAAATAAACCACCGTCAAAGCCGAAACCCGAGACTTCACGCAGAAATGGTGCTTGCCAAGCTCTGTTACGCCCGTCAACTGCTTCTGCCTCCGGATACAGACATTCCTGAGTCAAGTCAACCCTTAATGAGCCAGGCCGCCTCAGAAGTCAGCCCAAAACCTGAACCCATCGAAACATCAAATTCAGGTGGACATGTTGTTGCAAAGCCCATCAAAATATCCAAAATTAAATCCCCCGCGCTTCAATCACCCATAACCATTTCGGACAGCCC